>JABJES010000051.1 GCA_018663165.1 Rhodospirillaceae bacterium | reverse complement strand
CCAGTCGACAAGGGCCTTATCATCGCGTTCCGGGCGGATGCGGGTATCGCGTTCCTGCAGCAAAACACGGCGGCAATTGTCTAGCAGGTCTTCTTCGGGCTGACTGCCGATCTGGCGGGCCTCTTCATTGGCATTTCTGTTGAGGATGTTCTTGCCTTCCCAGTTACCGTACTGGCTAACGTCATAAACGGCCTTGAAGCGCCCGGCGCTGCCACCCAACAGGCGATCAATATCGGCCTCGCTCCAGACGTAAAAAAGCCCCTCCTCGCCCTCACTGTCGGCGTCAAGGGCACTGGCGAAGGCAAACCCTTCTCCGACGCCTTCTCCGACAGTCATTTCACGCAAACACCAGTTGATGGTTTCGTCGATGCGGATGGCCAGCAAGGGGTCTTTTGTTTGTCGCCATACCTCGGCCATTAAATCGATCAATTGGCCATTGTCGTAAATCATTTTTTCGAAGTGCGGCGCCAACCAAATATCGTCGGTAGAATATCGGGAAAATCCTCCGCCCAGGTGATCGTAGATACCGCCCTGGGCCATGCGCTCGAGCAGCAACTTGACGCTGTCGCCATAGTCTTGTTTGCCGGTGCGCAGGTATGAGCGCCACAGATTTTTGAAGAAGCTGACCTGGGGAAACTTCGGCGCGCCCTGATTGCCGCCCCATACGGGATCGGTAATGCCTTGGGCGATATCGGCGGCCTGATCCAGCAACTCGAAGGTCAGGCCAGCTCCACCGGCCGGTTTCGAGAGTTGTTCCAGTGCTGTCTTCAGGGCGCTGGTGCTTTCGGCGATACGGTCCGTCTGGCCGTAAAAAGTTGCCGAAATCTGCTTTAGCAGATCGGGAAAAGCCGGACGGCCGTAACGGGGTGTCGGCGGAAAATAGGTGCCACCCCAGAACGGCTCTCCTTTCGGAGTCAGGAACATGGTCAATGGCCAGCCCCCCTGCTCGCCCATCAGGGCCAGCGCCGATTGATAGATGACGTCCAGGTCCGGGCGTTCTTCACGATCGACCTTGATGTTGATAAACAGATCGTTCATGACCCCGGCGATGGCGTCATCTTCGAAGCTCTCGTGGGCCATGACATGGCACCAGTGACAGGCCGCGTAGCCGATGGAAAGCAGGATCGGCTTGTTCTCGCGTTTCGCCTCTGTGAGGGCATCGTCACCCCATGCCTGCCAATGCACAGGATTGGTCTGGTGTTGCAAAAGGTAAGGGCTGGTTTCTTCGTCAAGTCGATTGCGGTTCATAAAGGTGCTCATATTTGTTTTTTTTGTAATTTTCTATTTGTGTGTTACGGGTTCTTCAAACAACCCTTAATAAATTGAGGAGGAGCGCCACATGAAAATAACCTTCGACATAGACTGCACGCCCGATGAGGCGCGGGCGTTTTTTGGCCTGCCCGACGTAAAGCCGATGCAAAAAGCGATGATGGACGAGGTCGAAGATCGCATGAAAAAAGGCCTGGACGCCATGGGGCCGGACGCTCTTTTCAAGACCTGGTTGCCCGCGGGCATGGAAAGCTTCGAGCAGATGCAGAAAATGTTCTTTTCGCAGATGGGGCAAGGCAAGGATGAATAGCGCGTATTATCGACTGCACGTATTTTGCTGCACTAATCAGCGCCCCGAAACACATCCGCGCGGCTCTTGTGCGGCGCGGGGTTCCGTCAAATTGCGCGACTATATGAAGGCACGGGCCAAGGAATTGGGGTTATCCGGTACCCGTATTAATTCCGCCGGTTGTCTGGATCGATGTGAATTGGGGCCCGCCGTTGTCGTCTATCCCGATGGTATCTGGTACCGCATGGAGAGCACTGAAGATATTGACGCCATACTTCAAGAACATCTGAGGGACGGCAATCCGGTCGAGCGATTGATGTTGAAAGACGATGAATGAGTTCTGAGGATACTATTTTTGCCTTGGCCAGTGGGGCCGGGCGGGCGGGTATCGCTGTACTGAGACTATCCGGCCCGGCCGCCGGCCAGGCCCTAGAGGCCCTAAGTGGTGGGCCCTTGCCCCAACCCCGTCACGCCGTAAGGGCCAGTTTTCGCAATCCGGATAAAGAAAAGCCGGAAATCCTGGATGATGGCCTGGCCCTGTGGTTTCCGGCCCCGGCCAGTTTTACCGGGGAAAACGTTGTCGAGCTCCATATTCATGGCGGTCTTGCCGTCATTGACGCCATGGTCAAGGCGATTTCCAGCGTCCCCGACATGCGCCCGGCCGAACCCGGGGAATTCAGTCGCCGGGCCTTTGAGAACGGCAAATTCGACTTAACGGCAGCGGAAGGCCTGGCCGACCTGATCGAGGCCGAAACCGAGGCCCAGCGCAGGCAGGCGCGACGCCAATCCCGTGGCGCGCTGGGGAGCCTGTATGATTCCTGGCGAGAACGGCTAATCCGGGCTCAAGCCCTGATGGAGGCCGATATCGATTTTTCCGACGAGGATATCCCGGATGATCTTGTCGGGGACGCCCTGGCCATCGCAGGTGGACTGGAAAAGGAAATTACCGCCCACCTGGATGACGGGCACCATGGTGAGCGCTTACGGGCCGGGCTGTATCTGGCGATTATCGGCCCCCCCAATGCGGGCAAATCGAGCCTGCTGAACCGTCTCGCCAAGCGGGATGCCGCGATTGTCAGCGATATTGCCGGGACCACCCGTGATGTTATCGACGTGCATCTGGATCTTG
>JABJES010000042.1 GCA_018663165.1 Rhodospirillaceae bacterium | reverse complement strand
CGCCGGTGAGGATAAGCCCCCGTTCCAATAGTTTTACTGCGCCATGGCCCATCATTGAGTGGACTTCGTCGAGATCGACTTTTCGCCGCGAAAGGGTGGCCAGAACGTGGTTGAGGCTGTCGAGCAGGTCGGGGGCACTGTCGATCAGGGTACCGTCGAGGTCAAAAATAACGGCGGGGAGGCGCAAAACGAATGAAACCTTCCGTAATATATTGTGACTTAGTAAACTTCGCACTTCTAGCGTATGGATGGCTCGCAATAAGGTTAACGTCCAATCCCTAACAGGGGTTAACGTCCAAGGGGCATTTTTGCGGCCAATTATTCTTGTATAGGCTCGGACCTTCATGACAAAGCGGAAAACTGCCATTCTCATCCTCGCGGCCGGTAAGGGCACACGGATGAAGTCTGACCTTGAAAAGGTTCTCCATCCCCTCGCCGGGATGGAAATGATTGGTCACGTGCTGAGCGCTGCCCTCGCCCTTGCGCCGGACCGGCTCGTTGCTGTGATCGGCAAGGATATGACCGATGTCGAGACGGCCTTGGCACCGGTTGTGACAGTGGTTCAGGATCCACCAATGGGGACTGGCCATGGGGTGATGGCGGCGCGCGAACATCTGGCCGGTTTTGATGGTGATGTGCTGGTGGTTTTTGGCGATACGCCGCTTCTTTTGCCTCAATCCCTTACCGCCATGCTTGAGGCATTGGCCGATCCATCTTCTCCTTCTGTCGTCGTTCTCGGCATGCGGCCCGATGATCCCGGTCAATACGGCCGTCTGGTTACGGGTTCTGATGGCGACCTTCTCGCGATTGTCGAATATGCCGATGCCGATTCCGAAACCCGGCGCATTCCTTTGTGCAATTCCGGCGTTATGGCGTTTCGCGGTGAACATCTTTTTGATCTTCTCGACAGCATCGGCAATGACAACGCCAAGGGTGAGTATTACCTGACCGATGTGATCTCCGTCGCTCGTGAAAAGGGGTTGTCTTGCTGCGTTGTCGAGGCCGATGAGAAAGAATTGCTCGGGGTCAATTCCCGGTCTGATCTGGCTTGGGCCGAAAAGGTTCTGCAAGACAGGCTTCGTGCCCAGGCCATGGAGGGCGGCGTCACCATGGCCGACCCTGCCAGCGTCTTTTTGGCTTTTGATACTGAGTTTGGTCGCGATGTTACCCTTGGCCCAAATATCTGTTTTGGTCGCGGGGTCAAGGTTGGCGACAGGGTAGAAATTCGCGCCTTTAGTCATATTGAGCGCGCCGAAATTAAAGCCGACGCCGTGATCGGCCCCTTTGCCAGATTACGGCCAGGTGCCGAGATCGGCATTGGCGCCCATGTTGGCAATTTTGTTGAGATCAAGAATGCCGTTTTGGAAAAAGGGGCGAAGGTCAACCACCTCTCCTATATCGGGGACGCCTCGGTGGGGGCCGGTGCCAATATCGGGGCTGGCACGATTACCTGTAATTATGATGGCTTGAAAAAATCTCACACTGAAATTGCAGCCGGTGCCTTTATAGGCTCTAACACCTCGTTGGTGGCTCCGGTCAGCATTGGTGCGCGGGCGGTTATTGGCGCCGGCAGTGTTATTACTGAGGATGTGTCGGACGACGATCTGGTTCTGACACGGGCAAAGCCAACGAAAAAAACCGACGGCGCGAAGCGCTATCGCGACAAATCAAAAAAGGTTTCCTGATCGCTCATGTGCGGGATTATAGGCATTATTGGTAAAGGCGAAGCAGCGCCTCTGCTTATCGAAGGGCTCAGGCGCCTGGAATACAGGGGCTATGATTCGGCTGGGATTGCGACGCTTGTCGATGGGCGGCTTGAACGCCGCCGGGCCGAAGGAAAACTGGCCAATCTTGAGACTTCTTTGAAAGCCTCGCCCCTTGGCGGTGTCATCGGTATCGGCCACACCCGCTGGGCCACTCACGGGCGGCCGACCGAGAACAATGCCCATCCCCATGCCACCGAGCGTGTCGCCGTGGTCCATAACGGTATTATTGAGAACTTTCAATTTCTGCGCGAGACCCTTGAAGAACAGGGCCATAGTTTTTCTACCGAAACCGATTCTGAAGTGATCGTTCATCTGGTCACCGGATATCTCGACGAGGGGCTTTCACCTTCGGCAGCAACCGCCAAGACGCTGAAAAAGCTTGAGGGAGCCTTTGCCCTTGCCCTCGTCTTTGCCGGGGAAGAAGGATTGATCATTGCCGCGCGGCGTGGCTCTCCGCTGGCCATCGGCTTTGGTGATGGCGAGATGTATGTCGGCTCCGATTCCCTTGCTCTTGCCCCTCTGACCCAAGAGATTTGTTATCTCGATGAGGGGGATTGGGCTGAAATCCGCGTTGACGGGGCAACTGTTTTTGATGCCGATGACAAGCCGGTCGAACGTCCGGTAAGCAAGACGGCCCATAGTGGGGCGGCGGCCGGAAAGGGAAACTTTCCTCATTTCATGCTTAAGGAAATATTCGAGCAGCCGGGGGTTATCGGCGATACCCTGCACAGTTTCGTTAATCCCCTGACTCGCAGCATCGAACTTCCAGATCTGGCCATCGACTGGATGGAAGTGCCTGCGATTACGTTGGTTGCCTGCGGCACCTCGTCTTATGCCGCTATGGTCGCTGCCTACTGGTTTGAGGAGATTGCCCGCCTGCCGGTGCGTGTCGAGTTGGCGTCGGAATTCCGTTATCGCCAACCCTGTCTGCCCAAAGGGGGCATTGCCCTGTTTGTCTCTCAGTCCGGGGAAACCGCTGATACTCTGGCGGCGATGCGCTTTGCCCGCGAACAGGGGCAACGGGTTGTCGCCCTGGTTAATGTGCGGGAAAGCTCAATGGCACGGGAGGCCGATCTGGTGCTGGTAACCCAGGCCGGGCCGGAGATCGGGGTCGCTTCGACTAAGGCATTCACCACCCAGCTGACGGTGTTGGCCTGCCTTGCTCTGGCTGCGGCCCGCGCCAGAGGGGCCATTGATCAGACACGTGAAGCCGCTCTTTCCAAAGCCTTGATGGAGGTTCCTGCTCGCGCCGCCGAAGTGTTGAACCATGATGAGCGTTTGCGCGATATCGCCCTCGATTTGGTGCAAACGCCTGATGTGCTTTATCTTGGGCGAGGAACGGGCTATCCAATCGCCTTGGAAGGGGCGTTGAAATTGAAGGAAATTTCCTACATTCACGCCGAAGGCTATGCGGCAGGGGAAATGAAACACGGGCCTATCGCCCTTGTCGATGATGGGGTGCCGGTGATCGTCATTGCGCCATCTGATCGGCTTTTTGAGAAAACTGTCTCGAATACCCAGGAGGTGGTGGCGCGGGGCGGCAAGGTGATTTTCCTCTCCGATCCGCCCGGTGTGGCAAGGCTCAATAAAGACACCATAACCTCGGTTGAGTTGCCGCAAGTAGATCCGTTCGTCGCGCCGATCCTCTATGCTATTCCTGTACAGCTTCTGGCCTATCATACGGCGGTGGCCAAGGGGACCGATGTCGATCAGCCCCGTAATCTCGCTAAATCCGTCACTGTGGAGTAGTTGGGCGTGTTTACGGGAGAGACATTTACGATATTGGATGTCGCTGCTCTGGGTCTGTTTGCCGTTAGCTGGGTCGGCTATGGCCTGATCGCAGAGTTTAAGGCGCACATTCCTTTAGGGCTGACATTGGCACTTGAAGCCCGAGAGTGGCATTGGTTCAAGCCGGTGCCCGGCAGGGCGGTAAAAATTTTCGATGCCGATCTGGTTGTCGCCTTCATGCGTGGTGTGACCATTGTCGCCCTTGCAACCACGGTTCTGCTGCTGATTCTGTTTATTATTTTTGCCGATAACTTTCATGTTCTGGAGGAAGGCCGCAGGATGACACCGGCGGCAAGGGAATTGAAAACGGCGGTTGAGATTCGTCTGGCGCTTCCTATTTTAACGCTCCTTTATTCTTATTTCCGACTTGCCGGAGCAATGCAGGAATACACCTCGTATCTAAAGGTTCTTGCCAGTGCGAAGGATCTTTCCAAGGTCGGGATAGAGGCCGCCTATCAATGGGTGGATCACACGGATTCGACCAGTGACGAGGGGTCCCGTCATTTCAACGCCGGCTTGCGGGCCTTCTTCCTCGGTATTGCAGCGAGTGCCTGGCCGGTTGGTCCGGTGGCATTTATTCTTGCCATTTTAATCACCCTGGGGATGCTTTACTGGTTCGAGTTTCATCAGGATTAAGGGTAACTTTCCTCGATAGGGGTAATCGGTGGTGACATATGGGTAAGAATCATGACGTTTCCTGAAGGACTGACGTTTTTAGATATCGCTGCCATCGGCTGGTACATCGTTGGTTGGGTGCTTTATTCTCATTTTGCCGAATGTAAATTCAAGGGCAAAAGAAACCTTGCCGAAATGGTGGGTGCTCAGCGCACGCTATGGATGGAACGGATGCTGACGCGCGAAGCGCGCATAATGGATGCCGCCATCGTCGGGGCTCTGATGCAGAGCGTCACCTTTTTTGCCTCGACCTCGATTCTGATTATTGCCGGGCTCCTCGCGACCCTGGGTGGGGTGGATGATGCTGTATCGATTATTGCTGACACCCCTTTTCTGGCCCATACCACCCACGCTGTTTTTGAATCCAAGCTGTTTTTTATGGCGGCAACCTTTGTTTACGCTTTTTTCAAATTTTCCTGGTCCCTGCGCCTGTTCAATATTTTGTCCGTAATGATCGCTGCCGCTCCTAATCCGCCTGTCCCGCCCAAGACCGCTTCCGAGTTTTCCCGTAGGGCGGGAATGATGAGTTCTTTGGCCGGAAATAATTTTAACGGGGGATTGCGGGCCTATTATTTCGGATTGGCCGCCCTGACATGGTTCATTCATCCTGCAATCTTCATCCTTATGACCGCCTGGGTCATTTTGGTTATTTATCACCGTGAGTTTCTTTCAAAGGCGGTACAGATTCTCGATGAAAGCGTGGATATAGATTAGGTTGTCGACATGATGGAACTCAGTGACAAAACTCTTTTTCGACAACAGGGCTATATCGGTGGTGCCTGGATGGACTCGAATAGTGGCGACAGGGTCGAGGTCGTTAATCCTGCCACCGGGCATGTTATCGGCCATATTCCAGATATGGGCGGTGAGGAAACCCGCGCCGCTATCGAGGTGGCCCAAGGTGCCTGGGCCGCCTGGCGCGCCCTGACCGGCAAGGCCCGTGGTGCGGTGCTTCGCCGCTGGTTTGATTTGGTAAGCCAAGCAACCGAAGATATCGCCCGGATTATGACCATTGAACAGGGCAAGCCCCTGGCCGAGGCGCGAGGTGAGGTTGCTTATGGCGCGTCCTTTATCGAATGGTTCGCCGAAGAGGCTAAACGGACTTATGGCGATGTCATCCCGCAGACTTTGCCCGACAGGCGGTATTTCGTTATTCACCAGCCGATCGGCGTGGTTGGTGCCATAACGCCGTGGAATTTCCCCCTCGCTATGATCAGCCGAAAGACAGCCCCGGCATTGGCGGCGGGTTGTCCGGTTGTGATCAAACCTTCTGAGCTGACGCCTTTCACCGCTCTGGCGCTGGCGGTTCTGGCCGAGCGGGCGGGTATCCCGCCGGGGGTTTTCAATGTCGTCACCGGAATGCCGACAGGGATCGGCGGCGAAATGACGGCAAACCCTCTGGTGCGCAAGCTCACCTTCACCGGCTCAACCAGGGTCGGTAAGCTGCTTATGGCCCAGAGTGCCGAGACGGTTAAAAAAGTCTCCCTTGAATTGGGCGGCAATGCGCCCTTCATCGTTTTCGCTGATGCTGATCTGGATGCTGCCATTGCCGGGGCCATGGCCTGCAAGTTCCGCAATTCCGGCCAGACCTGTGTTACAGCCAACCGCTTTCTGGTTGAAGAGAGCATTTATGAGGATTTCGCCGCTCGTTTATCGAAAGCCGTGGCGGCGCTGGTGCCCGGTGATGGGCTCGGCCCGGATGTCACCCAGGGTCCGCTGATCAATATGGCGGCGGTGGAAAAGGTCGAACTTCATATTAAGGACGCCCTGGCCAAGGGGGCTCGTCTTCTTCAAGGCGGCAAGCGGCACAGTCTTGGCGGCACTTTTTTTGAGCCTACGGTATTGGCCGACGTCACCCCGGAAATGGTGTTGTGGGATGAGGAAACATTCGGTCCGGTGGCTTCGTTGATCCCCTTCCGCGGTGAGGCAACCGCCATTGCCCTTGCCAATGATACCTCGGCCGGCCTGGCCGCTTATTTATACAGCCGCGATATTTCCCGTGTCTGGCAGGTGGCCGAGGCCCTGGAATACGGCATGGTGGCGATTAACGAAGGCATTCTGTCCAACGAGGTTGCGCCTTTCGGCGGCGTCAAGGAATCGGGGATCGGCCGCGAGGGGTCGAAATACGGTATCGAGGAATTTCTCGAAATGAAGTATCTCTGTCTCGGTGGCATTGGCCGTTAAGCCCCGCTTCATCAGATTTTGACCTGTAAGGAGCCCTGTTGTGGCCCAATATGACTATGACCTTTTTGTAATCGGCGCCGGGTCCGGCGGTGTCCGGGCGGCGCGCACGGCTGCCGCCAAAGGACACAAGGTCGGCATTGCCGAGGACCGTTATCTCGGCGGCACTTGCGTTAATGTCGGCTGTGTGCCGAAAAAGCTGTTGGTTATGGCGGCGCAGTTTGCCGATGGATTTGCCGACGCACAAGGATTCGGCTGGCAGGTCGGCGAGACCGCTTTCGACTGGTCGCGGTTGATCGCCAACAAGGATAAAGAGATCAAGCGCCTCAACGGTGTTTACAGCAAGCTGCTCGACGGATCGGGGGTTGAGACCCTGTGGGGCCGCGCCACCCTGACCGGTCCTCATGAGGTTGAGATTGAGGGTAAAAAGGTTAGCGCCGAACATATCCTAATCGCCACCGGCGGCTGGCCGGTGGTGCCTGAGATTGAGGGAAGCGAGTTGGCGATCACCTCGAACGAGGCGTTCCATCTCGAACAATTGCCCAAGCGGGTGGTGATTGTCGGCGGTGGTTATATCGCCGTTGAATTTGCCGGCATCTTTAACGGGCTCGGCGCATCGGTGACCCAGCTCTATCGCGGTGAGATGTTCCTGCGGGGGTTTGACGATGATTTAAGGCCAGCCCTGGCTGGTGAGATGAAGTCCCGGGGCGTTGATCTGCGTTTTAACATCAATGCGACGCGCATCGAGAAACGGGATGATGGCCTCTGTGTTCACCTGACCGACGGCAGCCAGGTGATCGCCGATGTGGTGATGTTCGCCACCGGGCGCGCCGCCAACACGTCCGGGCTTGGGCTCGAGGCCGTTGGCATCGATATGGACGAGAAGGGCGCGGTCAAGGTGGATGACTATTTTCAGACCAGCGTTCCGTCCATTTATGCTCTGGGCGATGTCATCGACCGGGTTCAACTGACCCCCGTCGCTATCGCCGAAGCCATGGTTCTGGTTCAAAACCTCTTTGGCGAAGGTGAAAAGCTATCCATGGATTACGCCGATATTCCGACCGCTGTTTTCAGTCAGCCACCGATCGGCACCATTGGATTGACCGAAGCCCAGGCCCTCGCACGGGGAGAAGAGGTGGATATCTATCTCTCGCAATTCAAGCCGATGAAATACACTCTGGCCGGGCGCGACGAAAAGGTGGTGATGAAGCTCATCGTTGAGCGCAAGAGCGACCGGGTTATCGGCTGTCATATGCTCGGTGCCGATGGGCCGGAGATAATCCAGGGGCTGGCGGTGGCAATGAAATGCGGGGCGACCAAAGCTCAGTTTGACGCCACCATCGGCATCCATCCCAGTACGGCGGAGGAATTCGTTACTCTGCGCGATAAGAAAAACTAGGAAAGATAATTAAATGATCAGAAACCGCGGCCTCCTTATTATCGGCGCTCTCCTCATCGCCATGGTCATCGCCACGATGATCCAGTCCGATGAAGGGATTGAGCGGCCTTGGGCGGAATGCAAGGAAAGCCTATTTTCCCAGATGATGTCCGGGGTCTGTACGCCGCGCCAGGGGTTTGGTGCGGTTGATCAGAATCCGGAATTGAGGGGCTCGCCGGAAATCGCACCCTTGCCCCAACCGGATGAAAACACCCCTTCTCAGTCAGACATGCTGAAGGATCTGTAGGTTTTGACCGGTTTTTGGGTTTCTGCTTTTTTTCTTTCCAGGGGCTAAAATCGCCGTTTTTCTTTAAAAACGTGCCATTCCAGCGTATATCCTTATTTCCGAACCGTTTAAGTCGTTTTGTTCAGTCAAAGAGGTATCTCTGCAATGTCCGCTAAATGGACCCCGCAAAGCTGGAGAGGCAAAGAAGCCTTGCACCAGCCGGTCTATCCAGATGCTCAGGCGCTCGTCGATGTAGAGACGCGTCTCTCCACCTTTCCGCCACTGGTTTTTGCCGGCGAGACCCGTAATCTCAAGCGCCAGTTGGCAGAGGTTGCCAACGGCAAGGCCTTCTTGCTGCAAGGTGGGGATTGCGCCGAGAGTTTTGCTGAATTTCACCCCGACAATATTCGCGATAGTTTCCGCGTAATTTTGCAGATGGCGGTGGTCCTGACATTTGGCGCCGCGTGTCCGGTGGTCAAGGTCGGGCGTATGGCCGGTCAGTTTGCTAAGCCTCGTTCCTCGCCGATGGAAGAAATTGATGGCGTCGAACTGCCGAGCTATCTTGGCGACAGCATCAACGGCATGGATTTTACCTCCGAATCACGGATTCCTGATCCCGAACGCATGGTTCAATCCTTTAACCAGTCCGCCGCCATGTTGAACCTGCTGCGCGCCTTTGCCCAAGGCGGCTATGCAGACCTCCACAAGGTTCACAGATGGACTCTCGGTTTCCTGGAGCGCAGCCCCCAAGGTGAGCGTTATCGTGAACTTGCCGACCGTATTGCCGAGTGCCTCGATTTCATGGGCGCTTGCGGTATCACGTCACAGACGACGCCGGTGATGCGTGAAACAGATTTCTTTACCTCCCACGAGGCACTTCTGCTGCCTTATGAAGAGGCGCTGACCCGAATCGATAGCACAACGGGCAATTGGTATGACTGCTCGGCGCACATGCTGTGGATAGGTGAACGTACCCGTCAACTCGATGGTGCCCATATCGAATTCATGCGCGGGATCGGCAACCCCATTGGTGTCAAGGTTGGGCCGAGTGTTTCGGAAGACGATCTTTTGCGACTTGTCGATGCCCTTAATCCAGATAATGAAGCCGGGCGGCTTACCCTGATCTCGCGGATGGGAGACGATAAAATTGAAGAACGCCTGCCTGAGCTGGTTCGCGCCCTTAAGCGCGAAGGACGGATCGTGATCTGGGCCTGTGACCCCATGCACGCCAATACGATCAAGAGTTCAACCGGCTATAAAACCCGTCCGTTTGATCGTATCCTGGCCGAGACGCGGAGTTTCATTGCCGTTCATAAGGCCGAGGGCACCCATGCCGGTGGAATTCATATCGAAATGACGGGCCAGGATGTAACGGAATGTCTTGGTGGGGCGCAGGAAATTACTGAACAAGGCCTCAGCGACCGCTATCATACCCATTGCGACCCTCGGCTGAATGCCAGCCAGGCTCTTGAATTGGCTTTTCTTGTCGCCGAAGGCCTGAAGCAGGAGCGTTTGCAATCAGAGGATCGTATTGTAACGGCATCCTGACCAGGCTGGATCGGGAATCAGAGGAATCTGAAATGAGAACCGCTTTGCATTTTATGCGCCGCTTTTTTCTCTCTGCAGGGGTTGTTGCCCTTCTTGCCGGGCCGGTGCTGGCTGAACTCGCCGATGTTCGCCAGGCCCTGGATGCAGGAAACCTTGATGCCGGTGTGAATGAGCTCAAGGTTCTGGCCAGAGGCGGTGACCCGGAAGCTCAGCTCCTTCTTGGACAGATTCATCTGTCGGGCAAGGGTATCTTGAAGAACCAAACGCTTGCTCTTTACTGGGTCAAAAAGGCGGCGGCCCAAGAAAACGCCGAAGCTCAGTATCTGGCTGGAACCATGTATTTTGAGGGCAAGGGCACGCCAATATCTCTGGTTGAGTCCGAACGGTTGCTCAAGCTTTCCGCCACCCAGGGTTATCCCGAAGCCCAGTATCGTCTGGGGCTGCTTTACCGGTCGGGACACGGCTCTGTCGCTCAGGATATTCCCAAGGCGAGAGAATGGCTTGGCAAGGCAGCCGAGCAGGGGGATGTGGACGCTCAGCTTATTCTCGATGAAATGGAAACAGCCAAGGCGCCTGACAAGAGCCTGTCGGGTCTCGTGCAGGATCGTAAAACCGTCAAGCATGAACCGAATACGGAAACCGGTAAGGTTCGCAAGGTTATCGTCGGTGTTCTGGATAATATGAACGGTTCACTCGATGGCGTTGGGTTCGATTATCGCTCTGCGATGATCATAAAGGAAAAGGATGATGGGGATATCAGCGTCATTCTTCCAGGGGCAAAGCTTGCGATGCAGGATGGCGGCGTTCTGCTGCTCGGTTCTTTGCGGCTGACCGTTAAATCGCAAGAAGTTGGCGACAAGCCTTCGTATTTTTTTGATGTCGCTCTGCCCCCTCGATTCCGAGCCGTGGATACGGCTGGAAAAATCATTCAAACAATTTCCTTCAGGCAGAACCGGTTCGAGATGGTCTGGGCGTCCGAATTTGATGCTTTTGTTAAGGCCGATATTTCGCTTTCGGACATTACCAACCAGGGGAAGGGAGACCTTTTCGACTTGTCGATGGGGCGGTTTGATTTTTCCATCGACCTTAAGGAAGACGATAGCGGTCGATGGAGTGGTGATGCCTTTTCCGTGCTGGTTACGGATATTGCCGTTCATATGGGCGAAAAGGTCAAGGTCGCGTCGCTCAAATCCCTGGCCGTCAATGCGCCGTTCAAGGGCTTCGATATGCAGGTCTATAATCGTTATATCAAAAGAATGACGGTTGATCCTGTCGAGGTCTTTGCGGAACTTCAGACCAAGCCGGGGGCCAAGGCGTTCGTCGATTCCATGGGCAGCGAACAGATGGTCGGGGTTCTTCTCAGCGGCCTTCAGGTTCAGGATAAGGAAGGAAACCCGGTTTTCTCCCTTGGCAGTTT
>JABJES010000204.1 GCA_018663165.1 Rhodospirillaceae bacterium | reverse complement strand
ATTTTTCAGAGCGACACTTATGGAGCCGACGGAACTCATTTTCTTATATCCTTTTCGGTCCTGGCCTAGAGCGTTTCGTTAATCGACATGGAAACAGCCTGTTTGTTCGTTCCACGGTTTATTTTGCCGTTTTGCGAATAGGCTCCTGTCCGTTTTTTGGTTGCCGAGGCGGCATCTGCAATGGCCCGGATTACCTTTTCATTGATCTCTCTGGCAATGCGGAGCTGGGTCTCATTGGCTCTCGCCTGAGCATCCATTAACTCGGTCTTTGCGATAAGTTCTACGCGCAGGATCGGCTCAATTTGCGCCAGCAGATGCGGGTCTTTTAAAAGTTCTTTCATCAGTTTTTCATAGACAGAACTAAGGCCGGTCTTTTCCTGCTGCATTTCACGAATCTCGGCGAGATTACGTTGACGCAAATATGCCGTTTCCTTTTCCAGAAGGGTGCTCAACTGGGCGGTAACGGAAATTAGTTCGTTTATGATTGCTTTAGGTTCCAATGTTTTTTCCTGGCCTACCTGATTTCCTGAGCTTCCAAAATTTCATTCATGACCGTATCGGCAAGGCCGACACCACCAGCGTTTGACATGATCTTTCCGTATTCCTGAATCATGAATGAGCGGAAGACTTTTTCCCCTTGTCCGCCGCCAAAAGGTGCCGGGGTATCTGTGCCTTCGAACATCGGCGAGAGCATCTGGGAAATGAACATAGCTTCGAAGTCCTCGGCGTATTTACGGGCTTCTTCTTGCGCCAGGTCCTTCTTCTTGCTCAGGTTGTCAAGACCGCTCCGGGGAGAAATAATGGCTTCTGGAATGAATGTGTCCGGGCCCATTACAGCACCTCTATCCTGGCCTGCAGGGCACCTGCCGCCTTGATGGTCTGAAGAATGGTAATCATGTCGCGGGGGCCGATCCCCAGTGAATTCAACCCATTGACGAGGGCCTGTAGTGTGACTCCGGTATTGAGCACGGCAAGCTTGTTGTCTTGACCCTCATCGATCTGGATATTGGTGCGGTCGACAACCTGGGTCGTGCCTGTGGTTGAGAAGGGCAGAGGCTGTGAGACCTGCTGGGATTCAGTTACGGTAACGGTCAAATTGCCCTGAGCGATGGCGACGGCATCGATCCTTACCTCCTGACCGATTACGATTGTCCCTGATGTTTCGTCGATGACGACGCGGGCCAGTTGGTCGGGCTCAACACGAAGCTGTTCGATATCGGTGAGCAGTCCAACCATGTTGCCGGCATGAGTCATGGGAATATTGAGGCTGATTGTTGTTGGATCGATTGCCCGAGCCGATGGTTCGCCGATGAAGGCGTTGATCGCTTCGGCAACGCGACGGGCGGTGGTCAGGTCCGGGTTGTGAAGAGCAAGATTAATCGAGTCCATCTCTGCGAGCTCAAAGCCAATTTCGCGTTCGATGATAGCGCCGTTTGGAATACGGCCGGTTGTCGGTACCCCCTTGGTAATGGCTTCGGCAGCGCCGACGGCAACAAAACCACCGGCGGAAACCGGGCCTTGGGAAACTGCATAGACATTACCGTCAGCACCCAACAAAGGGGTAACCATCAGATTGCCGCCCAACAGGCTATCGGAATCACCCATGGTGCTCACGGTCACGTCAATATTCGTTCCCTGGCGGGCAAATGGTGGCAGGATGGCGGTTACCATAACAGCGGCGATATTGTCGGTATCGAGGTCGTTAATATCGGCGCGGGTCTGAACGCCCAGGCGTTCCAGCATACCAACCAGGCTCTCACGGGTAAAAATGGCGCTGTCCAGGCTGTCGCCGGTGCCGTTAAGGCCGACCACAAGACCGTATCCGATCAGATAGTTATTGCGGATGCCTTCGATCGAGGAAATATCCTTGATCCGTGATGCTCCGGCTTTTGCCTGATCCGGGGTGGCAATGAGGCCGCCCACAAAGGCCGCAATAAGGGCGCTATGCAGAGTGATTTTTTTCAGGGCGGAAAAAATATTATAGAGCTTTTGCATGGCTTTGTTATTCCGTGGTTTATCGGTGCATCGAGGTTTTTCGGCATCTCTAATTAAGCGAAAGCCATGCCAATAAGCGGATATTGGTTAATGCGTTGTTTATAAAGGGATAAATTCAGATTTCATCAGAGATGGTTTTGAGCGTGGGGGCAAAGCCTTCCCTGTTCCGGCAAAGATTGCCGATGCCGAAACAAGATAAACTTTTAGGAATTAAGGGGCGTTAAGGGCGATATTTATTTTCAACAGCTATCAAAACGATGCGAATTTGGATAGAAACTGTTAAGCTAAAGATAACGCTGGCTTTAGAGTGGGGCCAGTTAAAGTCATGGAGGCTGAGAGGCAGGGAATCAGCGCCTTTTGAATTTGGATAGATTGAAAATATGAAAATTGATTCTACGGGCCGACCGATTGGGCCCAAGTCAGTTCGTCCGAAGGAAAAGAGCCAAAAAAGCAAATCCGGCGATTTTTCCAAGGCCTTAACAGACCAGGTTGCCACTTCTGGCCCTGTCGGTGGCACAACACCGATCAGCCCGGTCGATGCGGTTCTTGCGGCGCAGGAAGTCGGTGATTCAACCAGTGAACGTCGTAAAGCCTGTCAGCGGGGTGGTGCCATGCTCGATCAACTGGACGAGCTTCGTCATGGTTTGCTTGATGGAACGATTTCAGAGGACTCCCTGAGTGACCTTTCCAAGCTGGTCAGAGCCAAGCGCGAAGACCCCCAGTTGATGGAGGTTCTTGACGAGATTGAGCTTCGCGCCGAGGTTGAATTGGCTAAACTCGAGAGAGAATAGGTTTTTTTACGGCTCCGGTTGGCCCCGCTTACTCCCTTGAAATTAAAGCCTGTTTTCAATTTTGCCTCGAGAACCCAAGGCCCTTCAAAATATATTTCTTTCTCTGTGACAAACGTCACTGTTGAGTCTGTGGTTTGAGATACATATACTCCGCGCAAAATAATTAATAATCTGTTGGGGAGCGGGGAATGAGACCACTATTACCACCTGATTATCGTCCGATGAAGAAAGACCCCTTCATGAATTCCATGCAGCTGGAATATTTCCGGCTCAAACTGGAAAGCTGGCGGGACGAATTGCTGCGGGAATCGAATGAAACCCTTCATCATCTCCAGGAAGATAGCTCTCAAGAACCGGACGTTGCTGATCGCGCCTCTCTGGAGACCGACCGCGCACTGGAACTCAGAACCCGGGATCGAGAACGTAAACTGATCTCTAAAATTGATGAGGCTCTGGAGCGGATCGAGGATGGTTCCTACGGTTATTGCGAGGAAACAAACGAACCGATCAGCCTTAAAAGGCTGGAGGCGCGGCCGATTGCGACGCTTAGTATTGAAGCTCAGGAACGCCACGAGCGAATGGAAAAAACTCACCGCGACGACTAACGTTAGCGACTGACAAAATAAAAGGCCGATGCTTTTTTTAAGCATCGGCCTTTTGCGTCTGCTGGGGTGGGAAAGAGGAGAGAGCAGCAGACGGATAAAGTTGTTGAGGTGCTAGAAGGGCATCAGCACATCGAGGATTTGTGAGCCGTAACGGGGCTGCTGAACGTCCTCAATGATGCCACGCCCGCCATAGGCGACACGCGCTTCGGCGATTTGCGTAAGGCTGATCTGGTTGCTGGTGGTGATGTCTTCACGGCGGACAACGCCATCAACCTTGAGCTCGCGCACATCATAATTAACGTTGATTTCCTGGGTGCCGCTGATCACCAGATTGCCGTTCGGCAATACCTGGGTAACGACGGCGGCGACGGTCAGGCTGATCGCTTCTGATCGGGTGACGCCGCCGTTGCCGACATTGCTGAGCGCGCTTGACGTTAGAAGCTGAGGATTGTCCAGAGCGATCTGCTCAGGGAAAATCTGGGACAGGGCGCTTTCATAGCCGAGCAGGGCAGTGGCGCTGACCGAGTCGGAATTGGTTCGCGTTCGTGTCGTTGCATTGGTGGTCGTTGCTGAATCCGAAATGTTGATAAGGACCGTGATAAGGTCGCCGACATGGGTCGCGCGGTTGTCTTTGAAAAAGGTTTTTGCGCCCGCCCGCCATAGAGAGCTGCTGTTGCGCTCGGGCGGAACCGTTGCCGGCATGGGCATAGTAACTTCTTCGTAATCGGGTTTGTCGACGGGGTTTTCGATCGCCGATAGCTGTGGTTTGTCACCGGTATCTATCAGACGTGAAAAGGCGTTGCAGCCGCTCAGCGCGATCAGGGCGGCCAGCGCGCCAGTGGTGCGGATAAAGGTTTTCGAACGGGGTTTCATTTTTCTCTCTCCTCAAAAATTTATTGAATTGCGGCTTGCTGGCGAGATTGACTGATTGCAATAGTTTTTCTGCGAGGCAAAACCTTGACCGAGCCAAACCCGGTTACAATGGTGTCGATTGACCGTTTACTATGAATGTTCATGACCCGGATCGGGGTGCCCACCGCACCATTTTCCAAGGCCCTGCCTTGAGAGGTAATTACGAGATTTCCGGAAATAAGGGTGATGGCGACGGCATCACCTTTTTTGATGATTGTCGGTTGTTCGAGATCGCCGGCGCGAATGACGTTTCCTTCGCGTATCCAGCGCTTGGGGGTCTGTCCGATGATTTTATCGGGGTCGGTCAGAATATTATTCTGAAGGTTGTTGCGCCGTTGGTTGATCCAGTAAATATCAACGCTTTCAATGGTTTCACCGGGTTTGATCTGGCGGCTCAGCACCGGAACCCTGGTAATGTCGAAAATCCGGCCGGTCGCTCTGAAGCTGTTTTTCTTTCCCTTCATGCCAGGGAGAACGAGTGAAGCTGAAAATCGTCCGCTCTGCTCGTTAATTCTGAGATCCCGGATCGCCGGCGTGCCGGTAAAGTTTGCCGGGGCGTGCATTTTTATATCCCTGTTTTCCAGTTCGATCTCAAAGTGGTCGCTCTGCTTCTTCTGACTGATGGCTTCTTTGAGAAAGGATTCGAGCTCAGATGCCGTATAGACGTTACTCGAACGTTCGATGACAGCATGGGCGTAGCTGCTGGTTGGCGACCAGTTCAGATTGTTTCTTTTCACCACCGTCTTCAGCCAGTTGGCGTCATAGATGGCGCGCCGTCCAAATGCCGGTGCGGGTGCGACGACAATGTCTTTTTTATCGCCGGTATTGCGGAAAATATCACCCAGACGAACAACTGAATCGTCAACGACGATGTCTCTGTTAAGGACCAGAGCTTCTGCCTTGACGGTGCCAATGGCACCCAAGCCGAAAATGGCGAAGGCAAGCAGGAAGAGGGCGGTTTTGTTCATCCTATCCTCCTATCTATCGAAGGTTGGTGGCGGTCTGGAGCATCTGATCGGACGTTTCGATGACCTTGGAGTTCATTTCATAGGCCCGTTGCGCCGTGATCAGATTGGTGATTTCGCTGACGACATCGACATTTGAGGTTTCAAGAAAACCCTGCAGGGTTGTTCCAAAACCGGTCGAACCCGGTGTGCCTGTCTGGGGAGAGCCCGAGGCGGGCGATTCTTTCAACAGGTTCTGTCCTAGCGCGACAAGGCCGACCTCGTTGGCGAAGGT
>JABJES010000138.1 GCA_018663165.1 Rhodospirillaceae bacterium | reverse complement strand
CTTTTTCAGAGCGGCCTTGTTCAAAAATATTCCAGGTCGTCTCGATCAGGGAAACCTTTTCAAGGGTGATGATCGAGGTTGTGGCCATCAGCCCGCCAGCAATGGTGAGGGCGATGATGAATCCCCAGGCAACCGTCCGGATGCGCAGATGTTTTAGAAAATTCATGATTCCGCCATTTCCCTCAAAATTCCCCTATAGACTGCAATTTAGTAGACTGCAATTTAGTCGTAATTTCCCACTTTTAGGAATGTAGTCGTTATTCTTAAATTTAAGCTTAATCAATCAGAGCCGTATTTTTAATGGAAAATTGCCGGTGGGGATGTTGCCCCCTTCTTCGCGCTTCATTTCAGGCAATTAACACTCCCTTATTGAAGAGCATCTTATTATGGTCGATTCCAATAAGGTCGAGGCTAAAAAAATCACAAATGAATTGAAAATAGAGAGCGCCGAATCCTACCTGGCAGCGATGCGGGCGCTCAATAAAAAGAACCGTCCACCGGCGGTTTTACGGCTGCTTATGAGTGCCTTCGAAAGTTATCGCCAAGCCCGTAAAATCGGCTGGTCCCGGCCCTGGAACAAGTACGGCGTGAAGACCTTCCGCAGCTATCGGCTTGATTTCACTCAGGATACTGACTTGATTGCGTTGGCGCGAGACATTTTGAAGGAGACAGAGCCCGAAATGCCGGAGGCCGCCCGTCGTTACGTAAAGGATTTGCTGGATGATGGGCCAGAAATGCGTGGCCAGCTCATGGGGTTCATATTCTTCCACGAAATCGACGGGACATATATACACGAAGGCGCGACACTTAGTTTTGGGCGGAAGATCAAGAAACGCTATCGTGATCGGCTCGATTTTGTTTTCGAGGCTCCCATACGTGACAGGCGCGCTGGCCCATTTGAGCGAATGCGCATTTTTGTCGATCCCTTCCAGGGGGTTAAACCTCCACTCTGGGAAGCTGAATATTCTGCTGATCTTTTATCTGCGGCGCAGGCGGCATTCCAGCGGTTGCGTGCCGTTTACACGGCGTGGGAGTCGGTAGAGGGCCGGTCGTGGGATCATTGGACGTCAGCTTATATCGATCACTTTGGGCCCCGGCGACATTATGTCGAAAATAGCAATTTCCCAATTTCCGAGCAAGAATCCGCCCAATTATTGTCAACGATCGAGGCTTGATGATCGAAGATGACGGGGTCTGGTTTATTTAATCGTATCGTTAAGGTTACCAGGATCGGCTTTGCCGCGCGCCGCCTGAAGAATAGCGATACCAATGATGACCGCCTGAAGGCGCGGCGCGCCCTTGCTGCTCTGTTCGAAGACGCCCGTGGCGTCACCATGAAATTCGGCCAGTTGATGGCCGGGGGAGAAGACGATCCCCTGGCGAAGCTGGTTGGCGGCGTCGACGCGCGGCCCTTGTCGGACATGATGCCGGTCATCGAACAGGAACTCGACCGCCCGGCGATGGATGTCTTTGAGAGCATTGAAGAATCCACCGCCGCCGCCTCGCTCGGTCAAGTTCATAAAGCTCGCCTTAAGGATGGCACTACGGTCGCCATCAAGATCCAGTACCCGGCGATTAAAGACGCGGTTGAAGCCGAAATGACGTTGTTTGGATTAATGCCGAGCGTCGGCCCTGTCGATAAATGGGGGTTTGATCTCGGCGGCTATAAATCGGCGCTAAAGAAAAATATGGATCGTGAACTGGATTACCGGGACGAAGCCATTCGCCAGGAACAGTTTCGCAGCAAGGTCGATGTTCCGGGTCTGATCGTTTCCCGCGTATTTACTGAGTTTTCGGCGCGCCGAATTCTGGTGCAGGAGTGGCAAGAAGGCGTGTCGCTCAACGGTGTGGCCAGGTGGTCCGACGACGACAGAAATAGCGTCGCCCGGACTTTGCTTGCGACCCTTCTTCACAGCCTGTTCGTCGCGGGAGAAGTGCACGGCGATCCGAATCCGGGCAATTTTATGTTCAAAAAACACCCCAAGGGCGGCGCCTCTGTCGTGTTGGTCGATTTTGGATGTACCGTGCCGGTGGCAAGAGAGAAACGCCTCGCATTGCTGAAATTAATCATCGCCCTTCGTGAGGAAAGGCCGTTGTCGCCGCTTGAGACCTTCGCCGCTGTTGGGTTTGACGCTGAAAAGCTTTGCGCGATCTCCGGCACGTTGGCGCCGCTGGCGCACATCCTGCTTAAGCCGTTCAATACACCGGGCAAATTCTTCGTCTGGCATTGGAATTTAAAGAAGGAGTTCGAGGAGCTTCTTGGCGAAAATAGATGGTGGTTCCGGGCCGCGGGCGAGCCGACGCAAATTCTTCTTATGCGGGCCTTTCATGGCCTGACACAACAGTTGGACACGATCGAATGTGGACTGGACTGGTGGCAGGTTCTTAACGAGACGATTCCACGCTCGTTACTTGATGAGGCACGCGCGTACGATATTCCTTCGCTGCCGGCGGAAATCTCCCGTCGCGCATCTTACGTCGCATCATCGCTGAACATCGCAAAATCGCTCCGTGTTGCGGTTACGGAGGGCGAAAGTCAAATTGTCTCTCTGACGATGCCTGCCCTGGCCGCCCTCAATCTTGAACAATTGATCCCGGAAGACGTGGTTGCGTATCTGGAGCGCTCCCCCGATTGGGATCTAGATGCCATTTTGGCCGACATGCGCGCAAAGGGTATTGAGCCCCAGGAAATCATCAGTTTTAAAAAAGAGACCAAAAGCTACCGCATTTGGCTTGAATGAGGCCGCCCTGTAGGTGCCAAGCCATTGAAATCAGGGGATTCTGCTTGATCGCTGTGGGGACCGGCCGGGGCGGGCGGTTTTATTGGCGGAGAGGGTGGGATTCGAACCCACGGTACCCATAAGGCACAACGGTTTTCGAGACCGCCCCATTCGACCACTCTGGCACCTCTCCGCCGGGAAAAGCGTCGGACGCAACGCGCCCAGGACGAATCGGGGAAAACTAACTCAAGGGGACCCCGTCCGCAAGGGTATCCAAGGGGTGCCGGTTCTGGCGATTGCCGGGGATTGAGAAAAGGGCTGAAAGAGCCGCTAAAAGGGATAAAAGAGGGAAAAAGTGCGCCTAAAAGCGTTGACATGGCAGCCTTGGGGGGTATAGTGCCGCCTCATTCGCGCGGGTGCCGAATTCCTGCGCGTTTTTGGTTTTTTGGACGTCCGTTTCCACAATTTAAAGTGAAGTAGAGAGCCATGTTCGCAGTCATCAAGACCGGCGGAAAACAGTACAGGGTCGTCAAGGACGATGTTATCTCGGTCGAAAAGCTTAAAGCAGAGACCGGAGAGAGCATAAACCTCGATGAAGTTCTCATGATCGGTGAGGACAAGGCAACGACAGTGGGCACGCCGCTTGTTCAGGGCGCATCTGTGTCGGCCACCGTACTTGACCAGGCCCGCGCCGATAAAATCATTGTTTTCAAGAAGAAGCGCCGTCAGAATTATCGCCGCAAGGCTGGCCATCGCCAGGATATCACGATCCTGAGAATCACCGGTATCAATGCCAAGGGCGGCGCCAAGGCAGCGCCCAAGAAGGCTGAACCCAAGACGGCAGAAAAGACAGAGGCCAAGGTCGAGGCTAAGACAGCCGCGCCGAAGAAGGCCGAGGCGAAAAAAGCGGCACCCAAAAAGGCCGCGCCTAAGGAGAAGAAGTAGCCATGGCACATAAAAAAGCAGGCGGTAGTTCCCGCAATGGTCGCGATACCGAAGGCCGTCGCCTCGGGATCAAGAAATATGGCGGCGAGAGCGTTCTTGCCGGCAATATCCTGGTGCGCCAGCGGGGTACCAAATACTATCCCGGCACCAATGTCGGGATCGGTAGGGATCACACCCTTTTTTCCAAGGTTGAAGGTAAGGTGTCTTTCCAGCACAAGGCCCTTGGCCGCACTTTTGTCAGCGTGGATCCGACCAGCTAGGCGGTTCCCGCGCCATCGTCTATTGTGGAGGGGAATGGATTGCCATTCCCCTTTTTTGTTATCTAAATCCCGCCACGCAGGGGTCGTATATAGAGAATTGCCATGAAATTTCTCGATCAGGCGAAAATATTCGTCAAAAGCGGTAACGGCGGCCCCGGCTGCGTCAGTTTTCGCCGTGAGAAAAACATCGAGTTCGGCGGGCCGAATGGTGGCGATGGCGGTCGTGGCGGCAGCGTCAAAGTGGTGGCCGTCGAAAATCTCAATACCCTGATTGATTTTCGGTATCAGCAGCATTTTAAGGCGAAGGCGGGTGGCCACGGCATGGGCCGCGACCGTTTCGGTGCGGCGAGTGATGATATCGTCATTAAGGTGCCTGTCGGCACCCAGATTCTTGAAGAAGATAACGACACCCTTGTTGTAGATATGACCACCCCCGGCCAAGAGGTGGTGCTGGTCACCGGCGGCGACGGCGGTTTCGGTAATAGCCGTTTTAAAAGCGCGACCAATCAGTCGCCGCGCCGCTTTGATCCCGGCTGGCCCGGTGAGGAAAGGTGGCTGTGGCTGCGCCTGAAATTGATCGCTGATTCCGGCCTTATCGGCCTGCCCAATGCTGGGAAATCGACGTTTCTCGCTTCGGTTTCCCGCGCCCGGCCGAAAATCGCCGATTATCCTTTTACGACACTTCATCCCCAGCTCGGCGTTGTCTATGTGGACGAGACCGAATTCGTCATTGCCGATCTGCCGGGGTTGATCGAAGGCGCCCATCAAGGGGTTGGCTTAGGCGACCGCTTTCTCGGCCATGTGGAGCGCTGCCGGGTATTGTTGCATCTTGTCGACGGCACGGCCGAGGACGTGGCCGGGGCCTATCACACGGTGCGCGGTGAAGTGGTGGGATATGGCCATGGTCTGGCCGAAAAGCCGGAGGTTGTAGTGCTCAGTAAATGTGACGCCCTGGATGAAGAGGCGATAGAGGAAAAACGCCTGGAGCTGGCCGCAGCCTGTGGCAGCGAGGTCGGGATTCTTTCAAGTGTTGCCGGGACCGGAGTCACCGAAACCCTGCGTATTCTTTTCGGCCATATTCTTGGCGCCAGAGCCGAGGAAAAGGCAGATGAAGATCAGGACGAGGCGGCGGAGGGGGCGTTATGAATTCCTCAGAGCAGAATATAGAGGCTGGCAGGATGCGGAACAGCCGTCTCCTCGCCGACGCCCATCGCCTGGTGGTTAAAATCGGCTCTGTCTTGCTTGTTGAGGCGAAAAGCGGTGAGATTTACCATCAATGGCTGGCCGCCTTGGCTGAGGATGTGAGTATGTGCCGGGCGCGGGGACAGGAGGTTATCCTCGTCTCGTCGGGTGCTGTTGCTGTCGGTCGCCGTCATCTCAATCTTCCCGCCCGGACATTGCGGCTGGAGGAAAGCCAGGCTGCGGCCGCCACCGGTCAGGCGCGTCTCGCCCACGCCTATCAAGAGGCGCTGGAAAAGCATGACATCACAACGGCGCAAATTTTACTGACCCTCGACGATACCGAGGAACGCCGCCGCCATCTCAATGCCCGCGAAACCATTGATACGCTTCTGGCGCTGGGCGTCGTGCCGGTGATTAACGAAAACGACACGGTGGCGACCGAGGAAATCCGGTTTGGTGATAATGATCGGCTGGCTGCCAGGGTCGCCCAGATGGTGGGTGCCGATACGCTGGTTCTGCTCTCTGACGTTGACGGCCTTTATACCGCCGATCCTAGTGAGGACCCTGAAGCACGGCCGGTGGCGGAAGTGCGCGAGATTACCTCTGAAATTGAAGCAATGGCGGGTGAAGAGCGCTCAGAAGATGGGTCCGGCGGCATGATCACAAAGCTGATCGCCGCCCGCATTGCCCTTGCTGCCGGTTGCCGCATGGCGATTGCGCTTGGCAGGCCGCTTCATGCGCTTTCCGCTATCGATAGTGAGAAAAGCACTGCGGCAACATGGTTTCTACCTTCCGCCAGCCCGAAAACGGCCCATAAGCGCTGGATTGCCGCTTCTCTCAAGCCCAGTGGTGTAATAATCATCGATTCCGGCGCGCAAGCCGCTCTTTCCAGCGGCAATAGTCTGCTTCCCGCCGGGGTGGCAAATGTTGAGGGCGACTTTAAGCGCGGCGATGCGGTGCTGATCCATGGGGTTGACGGCCATGAGCTCGGTCGTGGCCTGTCGGCCTATTCTGCTGACGATGCGCGGCGTATCCTTGGTCATAAAAGCGATGAAATCGAGGCCATCCTGGGATACCGTGGCCGCGAGGAAATGATTCATCGCGATGATCTCGCGCTTGATTGAGGGAGAGGGTCAATGACGATCGCCGAATCGATCGCTAAAGAAGCGGCGTTAACGCCCGATGAAATCGTCGATGCGAT
>JABJES010000043.1 GCA_018663165.1 Rhodospirillaceae bacterium | reverse complement strand
GTCGTCCCAGGCTTTGCGGTCTGTCGCGCCACGTTTTCCCGCCTGCCGCCAGGTATCGAGAATATCGGTCGGTATTTCGAAGGCAGGCGAGGTCCAGCCCAGAGTCTCGCGGGCGGCAGCGATTTCTTCGGCACCCAGGGGCGCGCCATGGGTGGCGGCGGTGCCCTGCTTGTTCGGTGCGCCGAAACCAATGGTGGTGCGGCAGGCGATCAGCGACGGCGTGTCGGTCTTTTTTGCCTGGGCGATGGCGGTGGCGACGGCTTGCGGGTCATGGCCATCCACAGCTTGTACGTCCCAGCCATAGGCGGCAAAACGCGCCTTTTGGTCGTCATCGACCGAGATTTCCGTCGGTCCGTCGATGGAAATATGATTATCGTCAAACAGCACAATCAGCTTGCCAAGCTTCAGGTGACCGGCCAATGAGGCGGCCTCATGGCTGATTCCCTCCATCAGACAGCCGTCTCCAACCAGAACATAGGTCGAGTGATCGACGATATCTGAACCGTAACGGGCCGCCATCATGCGTTCGGCAATCGCCATTCCCACCCCATTGCCTAGTCCCTGGCCCAGCGGCCCGGTGGTGGTCTCAATACAATCGGCCATCCCGTATTCGGGGTGGCCGGCGGTGCGACTGCCCAATTGGCGGAAATTGCGGATCTGGTCGATATCCATGTCCGGCTGGCCGGTCAGATAGGCCAGGGAATAGAGGAGCATTGAGCCATGACCGGCGGACAGCACGAAACGGTCGCGGTCGGCCCAGCCCATGTTGGCTGCATCATATTTAAGGAATTGGGTGAAAAGGACGGTTGCCACGTCCGCCATGCCCATAGGCATGCCCGGATGGCCGGAATTGGCGGCCTCAACCGCATCCATGGAGAGCGCCCGGATGGCATTGGCCATGGATCGCGGGGTTACTTCGGCGCTCATTGCGGGGCCTGAGACCCTGGCGCTGTCTTGCCGGCTAAGTTCTTTTTCATCAATGCTCACGGGGATTGTCGCTCAGAAGTCTGAAAAGGGCGGAAACACGAGGTTTACGGGAGGAAATAAGCAGTCAAAGACCGTACCGAAAAACCGTGTCGCACTTGTAGCGCAGCCGTCGGACAAGTTCCAGTTTTCTTGTCATCTTAAGAAGATTTTTAACCTCTGAGCGATAAAATTGCTGGTGTGACTTATTATCATTCACGGCTGGGCTTGACGTCCCCGAAGCCGGGGGACGTGCCGGAAGCCGAAACAAGTGGAATGAATTACCTATGAGTTGGAAATGCTTACACTTCTTCATTAAGCTATTCTGTTAGCATACAATGGCAATATGGTATTTTGAAATGCCTGAATCTGGGAGGTTTTGGCGAAGGTGGCATTAGATCGTCTGTCAATGGCAGACCAGAAGCGACTGTGGCATCTGGTTCTGATTTTGTTTCTCGTGGCGTTCTTTTCCGCCGGGACGGCCATCTATATCCTGTATCAGACGGCCTTTGATCGCCAAGTCCAAGACCTCAACGGCCTCGCTGATACCCGGCTTCACCTGATCAATTCCATGGCGGCGTTTGAACGCGAACACAATGAGGACGCTGATCCTGGAGGCTGGCGGGAGGCGACAATCTCGCAGATCGTCGCGTCGGGAACAAGAATCAACACTCTTGGCGCTACCGGCGAGATCACCATCGGGGAAAAGACGGGCGATAAGGTGCATTTCCTGGCACCGGTGACGAGCGAAACCGATGGCCAGACGAACATCTTTCCTATCGGCTCCCCCTTTGCCTTACCTATGCAGCGCGCTGTCCAGGGCGAAAACGGTTTTCTCATCGGCGAGGATTACGATGGGAAAAAGGTGCTCGCCGCCTATCGCTATTCAGAGATTCTTGACATCGGACTTGTCGCCAAGCTCGACCTTGGTGAGGTGCGCCTGCCGTTTCTCAAGGCGGGGCTGGCGGTTGCGGGTATTTCCTTCATCCTGGTTCTCGTTGGCGCTTTCATCTTCCGCCGTATCGGCGAGCCTCTGTTGCGGGATCTTACCGAGAGCCGGAATAATCTGTCGCTTTTGCTCAATTCCACCGGCGAGGCGATTTACGGCTTTGATACTGAGGGTAATTGCACCTTTTGCAATGCCGCCTGTGTGGAAATACTGGGGTACACCTCCACGGCTGACCTCATTGGCCGCAACATGCATGAGCTCATGCACCACAGTCATGCCGATGGCACCGCTTATCCAGTCGAAACCTGCTCCCTGTTTCAGGCCGGGCGGGAGGGCAGGGAGGTAAGCGTCAACCAGGATGTTTACTGGCGCGCCGATGGCACAAGCTTTCCCGCGCGTATCGTTTCCCGTCCGATGGTCAGAGATGGGAAACTGGTGGGGGGGGTCGCTGTCTTTTCAGATATTTCCCAACATCTCATGGACGAGAAGGTTAAAACCCGCCTGG
>JABJES010000101.1 GCA_018663165.1 Rhodospirillaceae bacterium | reverse complement strand
GGTGCCCGTCTCGGTTCGGGAGAAGATCACCCGCCCAAGGCGATGTTGAAATTCGGCGGTAAGACCCTGTTTCAGCGGCATCTCGAAATTCTTGAGGCGTGCGGTATTGAGGAAGTGGTGACCGTAACCGGCTATCGTGGGCAACTGTTTGAGGCCGAAATAAACCGGTTGGGCGCGCAAGGCTTTGTGCGCCAGCTCGATAATCCCCATTTCCGGGAGGGCAGCGTTGTCTCTTTATGGACGGCGCGGGAAGAGCTTGAGAAGGGCGAGGATATATTGGTGATGGACGCCGATGTGCTTTACGACGCCCGTATGATCACGCGCCTGATGGGCTCTGGGGCTGCTAATCGGTTCCTGATGGATCGTGATTTCGAGCCGGGAGATGAGCCGGTTAAGCTGTGCCTGAAGGACGGGCGTCTCGTCGATTTTCATAAAAAAATCAAAAATCCCTTTGATGAGAGCGGCGAATCCGTTGGTTTTTTCCGTTTTTCCCCTGAGATCGCCCGCCGTCTGGCCCAGCGGACACAATCCTATGTCGATGACGGTCGCCGGGATGAATGGTATGAGGAAGCGGTCCGGGATGAACTTTTGGCCGGCCCGGTCGAGGCCTTCGGATATGAGGATGTAACGGGACTTCCCTGGATCGAGATCGATTTTGCCGAAGACGTCGAACGCGCCGAGAAAGAAATCCTCCCCAATTTGCAGGAGGTGGAACAGTGACAATTCTGATCACCGGTGCTTCGGGCTTTGTCGGGGCGGCGGTTCTCCGCGCCCTTATTGAGGCTGGCCATGATGTGCGGGCGATGGTGCGCCCTCAGAGTGATCGGCGGAATCTTGAAGGTCTCAATGTCGAAATCGTAATCGGGGATTTGCGCGACGCAGACTCGCTTAAGGCCGCGGTCGCAGGATGTGAGGCATTGTTTCATGTGGCGGCTGATTACCGTCTATGGGCACCCAACCCCCAAGAGATCATCGATTCCAATGTCACGGGGACCCGCAATATAATGGAAGCGGCGCTCAATGCCGGAGTGTCGCGGATTGTTTATACCAGCAGCGTCGCCACCCTTGGCCTGAATGCTGATGGCAGTCCGTCTGACGAAGCGACACCGGTGTCACTGGATGACATGATCGGCGCTTATAAACGCTCGAAATTTTTGGCCGAAGAAGTGGTGCGTGAAATGGTTGCTGAGAAGGGGCTGGCGGCTGTGATCGTCAATCCCGCAGCACCTATCGGTCCCCGGGATATCAGACCGACGCCGACCGGCCGCATGATTGTTCAGGCGGCGGCGGGGAAAATGCCAGCTTTCGTTGATACCGGCCTCAACATCGTTCATGTGGATGATGTGGCGAGGGGGCATCTTTTGGCCTTTGAGCGCGGAGAGATCGGAGAGCGTTATGTGCTGGGCGCGGAAAACGCGACCTTGCGGGAGATACTTGGTGAAATAGCACAGATTACCGGTCGTCGGCCGCCGACGGTCAATCTCCCCCATAATCTGGTTCTGCCCATTGCCTATATCGCCGAGGCTTTCGCCCGGCTGACTGGTGGGCCGGAGCCAATGGTGACCGTGGACGGGTTAAAGCTGTCGCGCAAACATATGTTCTTTTCCATCGACAAGGCGAGAGCCAAGCTCGGCTATGCGCCGCGTCCGGCGACCGAAGCTCTGGTGGATGCTATCGAATGGTTCAAGGCCAACGATTACCTTTGAGGGGCGGCTGTAAAGGTGGTGATCTGGTTGGCTGTCACCGGAAGCCGTATAAGCCAGAGTGCTGGTTTTCCTGAAATTTTGGCGTATAAAGTGGTTGTTTCGTCTGATCTTGAAATCTATATGAAAGAAGTAGAGAAAAAGCCCGCATTGCTGGCCAGTGCGCCCAATTGTGATTGGACGTCTGGCGTGGTATGAGGGGCCGTTTCCATTAAGGATTAGGGGGGCTGTTTTGGCGGTGAAGGAGAAACAGGAATTGCGAGTCATTCTTGCCAAGCCCAGAGGCTTTTGCGCTGGCGTGGAGCGGGCGATCGAAATTGTCGAACGTGCGCTGGACCTTTATGGCCCACCGGTTTATGTCCGCCATGAAATCGTTCACAACAAGCGAGTGGTTGAGGATTTGAAAGCCAAGGGCGCCGTCTTTGTTGAGGAGCTGGATGAAATCCCCGACGGTGCAGTGACAATTTTCAGCGCCCATGGGGTTTCTCAAAAGGTCGCCGACGACGCCCAAGCCCGCATGTTGCCTCTTCTTGATGCGACCTGTCCGCTTGTCGACAAGGTGCACAAGGAAGGACAGCGTTATGCCGCCAATGGCTATGAGATTGTTCTGATCGGCCATGAAGGCCACCCGGAAGTTGAGGGAACCATGGGGCGGATTCCAGGTATGGTCTATCTGGTTTCGACGCCTGAAAATGTAAATGAGCTTGAGGTCAATACGCCCGACAAGCTGGCCTATGTCAGTCAGACCACCCTGTCTGTTGATGATACCCGCGACGTGATCGAGGCTCTTCAGACGCGATACCCCAAAATTGTCGGCCCTGACGTCAAGGATATCTGTTATGCGACCCAGAACCGGCAATCGGCGGTTCGAACCTTGACCGAGAAGGTCGATTTGCTGCTCGTGGTTGGCGCCCGGAATAGCTCAAACTCCAACCGTCTTCAGGAAATCGGTTCAGAAACCGGGATCGATACCCATCTGATTGAAGACCCCAGCGCTTTTGACCCGGTCTGGCTGGAAGGTGTTGGAACCGTCGGTATTACCGCCGGGGCCTCGACACCGGAAGAGCTGGTGCTGGAATTGATTGAAGAATTGAGAAAGTACCGCGATCTGGCCATCGAAAACCTGGATGGCGAAGATGAGAATGTTCAGTTCAAGCTTCCCGAGCAACTCGTTGCGGCGTCGGTCGCATAAGTGGGTTTGATTTACCTTTAATAAAAAGAGATTGATGTTTTGGCTATTCCCCTGATCCAGCAAATCCGTGTCGGCGCCTATGTCGTCAAGCAAAAGCTGAAAGGCGTCGAGAAGTATCCCCTGGTTTTGATGCTTGAGCCGCTGTTTCGCTGTAACCTCGCCTGTGCCGGCTGCGGCAAAATCGATTACCCCGATCCCATTCTCAATCAGCGCCTGAGTGTTCAGGAATGTATTGATGCAGTGGAGGAATGCGGCGCGCCGGTGGTTTCAATTCCCGGTGGCGAGCCTCTGCTTCACAAGGAAATGCCGGAAATCGTGACGGCGCTGGTGGCGCGCAAAAAGTTTGTCTATCTGTGCACCAACGCCCTTCTGCTCAAGAAAAAGATCGATCAGTACACCCCCAGCCCCTATCTGACCTTTTCGATCCATCTTGATGGTGAGCGGGAGGTTCATGACGACGCGGTCTGTCAGGATGGGGTTTTCGACCTGGCGGTCGAGGCCATCCGCGAAGCCCGGGACAGGGGGTTTCGGGTCAACATCAACACGACGTTGTTCGATGGCACCGATGATGCACAGGTGGCGCGATTCTTTGATTTTGTCACCGGCCTCGGGATTGAGGGGATTACCGTTTCGCCTGGCTATGCTTACGAGCGTGCGCCGGATCAGGAGCACTTTCTCAATCGTGAGAAAACCCGCAATCTGTTCCGCGATATTTTTCGCCGCAACAAGGATCGGAAATGGCAGTTCAGCCATTCCTCGCTTTTTCTCGATTTTCTTGCCGGTAATCAGACCTATCATTGCACGCCGTGGGGAAACCCCACTCGCAATATCTTTGGCTGGCAAAAGCCCTGTTATCTGATCGGCGAGGGCTATACCGATAGTTTTCGCGAGTTGATGGAAGATACGCAATGGGATAAATATGGAACCGGCAATTATGAGAAATGCGCCAACTGCATGGCCCATTGCGGCTATGAGGCAACTGCCGTCACCGATGCTCTGAAAAACCCTCTCAAGGCCTTGAAGGTCGCCCTTGGCGGTGTTGGGACCGAGGGACCGATGGCACCTGATGTTCCGCTCGAAAACGCGCGGGCGGCGGAAGATGTTTTTTCCGCCCATGTAACCGACGCTCTGGAAGACATCCGCCGCAAGGATTCCGAGGCCGCCTAGTTTTCTGTTGAGAAGTCCGCCTTGGCGGCGTGGCGCAGGGCGGCAAACGCCTTTCTCGAATCGATGGCCAGTTGCAGCAGTTTGGGAAGCTCTCCCGGACGTCTTAGCAGCGTCGCCAAAATTCCAAAAATACGTGTGTTCCCCTCTGCATCTACGCCCGCCATGGCGATATCCGGGATGGTGCGGGCCGCCGGATCGGCCACCGCCCGGATGACGAGGAAGGGCAACCCCGCCTCTCGTGCTGCTGCGGCAACAATATGGCTTTCCATATCGACGGCCACAGCCCCGGTTGCGTGGTGGAGTGCTTGTTTTCCATCAGTCGTCATAAGTGCAGTTTCGCTTCCGGCGATGGTGCTTTCGATCATGCTGATTTTAGTCGATTGGCGGATGGTTTGACGCCAGGCAGAATCGGTCTCCAGATGATCGCCTTGTGGTGTGATGATTGTAGCGGCGAGAATCAGTGTGCCGGGAGCAAGTGCGGGATCCAGTCCACCGGCGAGTCCAAAACTGACGAGACCGGAAGCGCCGTTTGAAATCAGGCTTTGCACGCCGACCCGGGCGCGGGCGGGCTGTGCGCCGCAACAAAAAATGTCATAGCCCCTGCCGTGCAGACAGGCCGCCTCGGCTGCAAGACCTGTAATAACGCCGATTCTGGGGGGGGTATCGGGGGTCACATCCCGTGGATCACGGTTGAAGCGTTGCCGCTGATGAGATTGCGGTAGCGGGCCAATGCCCAGAGCGGGAAATAGGCGGCATAGCCGTGATAGGTGATATAGAAGACGCGGGGAAAGCCGACGGCGTTGTAATATTTCTCATCCCAGCGACCGTCCTTGCGCGGCGTTTGAAGAAGATAATCGACACCCCGCTGCACGGTCTGGCTATCGATCTCACCTGCCGACATCAGAGCCATAAGCGCCCAGGCGGTCTGGGACGGTGTGCTGGCCTTGACCTCATCGCGGTGCTCTTCCCAATATGTTGCGCCGTCTTCACCCCAGCCGCCATCTTCACGCTGACGCGATTTCAGCCATTCGACGGCTTTGCGGATATGGGGGGCGGACATGTCTTCACCAGCGGCGTTGAAGGCACAAAGTGCTGACCAGGTGCCGTAGATATAATTACAGCCCCAACGGCCGAACCAGGAGCCATCGGGTTCTTGTTCATTGCGCAGAAAATCCAGCCCCTGTTTCAGGGTGGCATGATCTTTTCGCGTGCTGAACTGGGCCAGCATGCTGACACAGCGCGCCGAGACGTCGGAGGTTGGCGGATCAAGCAGCGCCCCGTGATCAGCGAAGGGAATATGGTTGAGGTAATAATAGGCGTTGTCGACGTCAAAGGCCCCCCATCCGCCGTTTTTGCTCTGCATGCCAATGATCCAGTCAGTGGCACGTTTAAGGGGCGTTTCATGGGTGCCCATACCGGCGCGGTGAAGGCCCATGGCGACCACGGCGGTATCATCGACGTCCGGGTAGTAATCGTTCCAGTATTGAAAGGCCCAGCCACCAGGCGCGACATCAGGCTTGGTTTCAGCCCAGTCGCCTTTGACGTCGAGGATCTGGCGATCCTTCATCCAGGCGCAGGCTTTTGAAATGACGGGGCCATTTGCCGGTTCTCCGGCTTCCATCATGGCCAGTGTCGCCAGGCTGGTATCCCAGATCGGTGACAGGCAGGGCTGACAGAACTTTCGTTCATCGTTGAGGGTGAGGAGCTTACGCACCGCTTTCAGGGCGATGGCGTAATCAGGGTGATCAATGCTGTATCCCATGGCGCGATAGGCCATGACCGAATTGGCTATGGCGGGATAAATGCCGCCGAGCCCGTCTTCACCGTTGAGCCGTTCGGTAAACCAGGCAGTTGCACGCTCAATGGCGGCGCGGCGCAGGGGGGTGGGAATAAAGGGCTCAAGGGCACGCAGAACATGGTCGAGACCAAGAAAGCAGGCACCGAGGATGGAGCCGGTCGGGTTGGTGTTGTAGCGGCGTTCGGCTTCCGGCGGAATGGTGAAAAGCTCAGCGATATGAACGCCGCGAGGGTTCTTCGCCGTCGGTTTAAGGGCCATGAGAACGAGCATCGGCGCAATGACTGTGCGCGACCAGTAAGACACCTTGGAGAGGTGAAAGGGGAACCAGCGCGGCAGAAACATGATCTCTACCGGCATGACGGGAACGGCGCGCCAGGGCATTTCGCCGTAAAGCGCCAGTTGGAACCGGGCGAAGACATTGCCGCGCGCCGCCCCGCCCTTGGCGAGAATAGCTTTGCGGGCGCGTTTCATATGGGGGGCCTCGATGTCGTCGCCGATCATCTTCAAGGCGAAGTAGGCTTTGACACTGGCGCTGATGTCGAGATTGCCGCCGTGAAACAGAGGCCAGCCACCATGTTCCCCCTGAATATTGCGCAGATAATCGCCGAGCGATGCCTCGACATCTTCTTCAATGTCGTCGAGGAAATGGTTGAGGAGAATGTATTCAGCCGGAATCGTCGCATCGGCCTCAAGGTCGAAGACCCAGTGGCCCTCATCGCTCTGGCGTGCCACCAACTCGCCGCGCACCTCGTCAACGACGGCATTGACTTGCGTGAGGCGGTTGTTTTTAGAAGGCTGGGCGGCGGTTTTCATCAGGTGCGATTGTCCTTTTTGTCGGAAGATCGGGGTATCTTGTGCAGGGGGCCCTTGTCAAGAGGTCAGCCTTTTCCAATATCCTTCAAAATTGCCGCCGCTGCCTTATGGCCCGAAAGAATGGCCCCTTCGATGGTGGCAGGCAGGCCGGTATCCGTCCAGTCCCCGGCGAGATAAAGATTGGTAAACCGGGTGCGTGTTCCTGGGCGACGGGAAAGCGATGCCGGTGTCTGGGCAAAGGTCGCACGCTTTTCCTTGACGATCCGGAAGGGTGGCAGGGGTGTCCCTGCCGTCAAACCCAAGGCGGTGGCAATTTCCGGCCAGATTTTTCCGGCAATGATCTCGGCGCTTTCGGTCGCAAGGTCGTCGGCGGCGCTGATCGTGACCGAGGCGATGTCGCCGCGTAGAAAAAGCCACTGGCTTGTCGCTCCGACGAGGCCGAGAAGATAGGCATCGTCGGGAAGGGCGCAAGGTGTCTGAAGGCGGAAATGGGCGTTGACGATGGCACAGCTTTTTTCCGGGGTCGTGATCTCTGGCAGCAGGCCAGAAATTCCCGCTGGGGGCAGGGCGAGGACGACTTTTCCATCCGTCGGTATGTTGATCCGTTGGGAGGCGAAGTCGAGCCCCTTGACCTGATCGTTCGTGCGCTCAACTGCTTTTAGCCGGGTATAGAAAGAAGGGGCGGGGCAATCCCGGGCCGCCAGCCAGGCGAGCGCCGGGTCGATAAAGGTCTGTGACAGGCCCTCGCGGGGTTGGCAGGGCAGAGCGGCTTTGCCTCCCTTGCCAAAGAGCAGCGCCATGACTGGCCATAGCAGGCGGGCGGCGGCGGTTTGGGGCGAGGTGTTGAGGATTGCAATAGTTAGGGGTTCCCAGAAACGCTCATAGAGAGGTTTTTTGGCGTCGAAACACTCAGCGATGCGGGTTTCTGGCCCGGCCAAAGCCAGTTTCAGGGCGGCCAGATATTCATAGACGCGACTATCGGGCACCCGGCGGTCTTTCAAGAACAGCCACCAGGGAAAGCGCCCCTGGTTCGGGCGCAGGGTCCAGCGCTGGCCTGTCCGGAGATCGATAAAGGGAATGGCGGGCTCAGGGGCGATGAGCAGTTCATCGGTGGCGCCGATGTCGGCGAGATAACCCTGGACGGCGACATTGCCGCTTAAGACCAGATGGTTGCCGTTGTCGATGAGGCGGTCGAGTGCGGGGTCGAAATAGGACCGGCAGCGCCCACCGGCATGATCGGCGGCCTCATAGAGGGCCGGTTTCAGTCCGGCCTGGGCAAGCCGCACCGCGCAGGCAAGGCCGGCAAGACCGGCGCCGACAATATGGACGCTCGGCTGAACTTTCGTCATGGCCCTAGAATATGCCGTAACGAAGGGCGATCCACAGCTTTTCCCACTTTGGCACCTTTACCGGTAAGTCGAGCCGTTCCCATCCCCGTTTTTGCAGCCGGTCAAGGACGCCTCGGTATATGGCGCGCATGATGCTGGCTGGTCGCAAGGCCCGGCGGTTGCAATCGGCAAGCGCCTTAAGCGCCTCGTCGAAACGCTGCCTCGCCATTGCTGCCAGATCGGCACAGACTTTTGGCAGGGCGGGGTTTTTCAGAACCTTTTGTGGATCGGTGTCGGTTATGCCGTGGGCTTCGAGAATCTCTTTCGGCAGGTAAAGCCGCCCCCGTTCGGCATCCTCGGCAATGTCACGCAGAATATTTGTGATCTGAAGGGCGTGGCCAAGTGCCAGGGCGTGATCGTGCGCGCGGGGCGAGGCATCGCCGAAGGCGCGGGTGGATAATAGGCCGACGGCACCGGCGACCCGGGCGCAATAAAGTTCGAATTCGGCCAGGGAAGGTGCGCGCATGGCTTCCTTGGCATCCATTTCCATACCGTCGATGACGGCAAGAAAGTCTTGCCTTTGAAGATCGAATTTTCGGGTCGGTTCAAGGAGCGCCTTTGCCGTCGGCATTTGAGGATTGCCGGCAAAAAGCCGGTCTATTTCTGTTCGCCATTCGGCCAGACGGGATATGCGCTCTTGTTGCGGCATATCGTCGTCGGCGATGTCGTCAACCTCACGGCAAAAAGCATAGATGGCGTACATAGCCTCTCGACGGTCGGCGGGAAGGATCCGCATGCCCCAGTAAAAAGACGTGCCGGAAGCCTCGACGACTTGCCGAACATGGGCGCGGATATCCTCTATATCGGAAGTTTCGTTCATATTCGGTTATTGGCGGGTTATGGCGATTATGTAAGGGCGGGCTGAATGTGGTCAGGCCCGCGCCACACTCTCGGCTTCTTCGTTTCGGCCCAGAGTCTTGAGGATTGTCGCGGCGATATGGGATGCGTTGAGGCCACTATCGTCATACTGGGCCCTTGGCGCGTTATGGGCGATAAAGCGGTCGGGCAGGGTCATCGGGCGCACTTTCAGGCCTTTGTCCATCAGCCCCTCATTGGTCAGGAAGGTCATTACATGAGCCGCAAAGCCGCCGATTGAGCCTTCTTCGACGGTCAACAGCATCTCGTGTTCGCTCGCCAGACGGCGCAGCAGATCCGTATCCAGCGGCTTGGCAAAGCGCATGTCGGCGACGGTCACCGAAAGACCTCGGGCGCTGAGATCCTCGGCCGCTTTGAGGCATTCACCCAAGCGGGTGCCCAATGACAGGATCGCCACATTGTTGCCCTCGCGGATCAGTCGTCCCTTGCCGATCTCAAGAATCTCGCCGCGCGCAGGCAACTCAACCCCGACGCCCTCGCCACGGGGATAACGGAAGGCGCAGGGGTGCTCGTCAAAGGCCACAGCCGTGGCCACCATATGCACCAGTTCGGCCTCGTCTGAGGGCGACATCACTACCATGTTGGGCAGGGTCGTCAGGAAGGTAACGTCAAACGATCCGGCATGGGTCGCTCCGTCTGTTCCGACCAGGCCAGCCCGGTCTATGGCAAAGCGGACAGGCAGGTTCTGGATCGCCACGTCATGGACAATCTGGTCATAGCCGCGCTGTAGAAAGGTCGAGTAAATCGCTGCGAAGGGCTTCATCCCTTCGGTCGCCAGACCGGCGGCAAAGGTCACCGCATGCTGTTCGGCAATGCCGACGTCGAAACAGCGCGTCGGAAAGGCCTCGCTGAACAGATCCAGCCCGGTGCCGGACGGCATCGCGGCGGTGATGGCCACCACCTTGTCGTCTCGTTCTGCCTCAGCGATCAGCGCCTGGGCAAAAACCTTGGTATAGCTCGGCGCGTTCGAGGTTGATTTGACCTGTTCGCCGGTGACCACGTTAAAGCGCCCCACCCCGTGGCCCTTATCAGCCGAGCGCTCTGCCGGCTCATACCCTTTGCCCTTTTGGGTCACTACATGGAGGAGAACCGGCCCGCTGGTCTTGGCGTCGCGCACATTGCGCAATACAGGCAAAAGATGGTCCAGATTATGACCGTCCACCGGACCGACATAGAAGAACCCGAGTTCTTCAAACAGGGTGCCGCCAGTGACAAAGCCGCGGGTGAATTCTTCGGCCCGGCGCGCCGCATTGGCCCAGGGGCGCGGAAATTTCTTGGCGACGCTTTTTGCCATATCCCGCAGTGAGCGATACGACCGGCTTGAGATCAGTCTTGAGAGATAGGCCGAAAGCGCCCCGACGGGCGGTGCGATCGACATGTCGTTATCGTTGAGGATGACGATCAGGCGCTCGTTCATGGCCCCGGCATTGTTCATTGCTTCATAGGCCATGCCGCCGGTCATCGCTCCGTCGCCGATGACCGCAATCACATTGTTGTTCTTGTTTTGAAGATCCCGCGCCACCGCCATTCCCAGGCCGGCTGAAATCGAAGTCGAGCTGTGGCCAGCGCCGAACGGGTCATACTCACTCTCCGAACGCTTGGTAAACCCGTATAGACCTTCGGCCTGACGCAGGCTGCGAATACGGTCGCGGCGTCCGGTTAGAATTTTGTGCGGGTAACACTGGTGACCGACGTCCCAGATCAGACGATCCTGTGGCGTATCGAAGACATGATGGAGCGCAACGGTCAGCTCGACAACACCCAGACCGGCCCCGAGATGGCCGCCGGTTACTGAAACCGCGTCGATCACTTCCCGGCGAAGCTCTTTCGCCAGATCGTGAAGCTCATCATCGCCCAGTGAGCGCATGTCTTCAGGCGTCGAGATCCTGTCCAATAAAGGCGTCTGCGTGGTCATGGTCCTGAAATCCTCTTCCCCTCGTTTTTGGCAGCGCAACACTCCCCACCGCAACGTCAGATGTTGCGACCGAAGGCTGGTTTAGCCCGGCGGTGCCAATGAACGAAGAAATCCTATTTAAAAAGCATACGGTGTTCGCCCTAGTGTCACAAAGAGAAAATGATATCAACTGGCCAGAGGGGACTTGAAGGCGGGTTCAGCGGCGAAAAAATGTCTGGAAAGCCCCTTCGGCGGCGCAGAGAAAATAATCGAATTTGTTGAGCTCCACCCGCCCCGCCAAGGGGTCCTGGTGGCGCAGGCGGCGCATCAGGCGCCCGGCGATCCGGCAGATGACGGCGGATTCGAGCGCCAGGCGCCAATATTTGATCTGGCCGGGCAGTTGGTTGGCGCAGACCAGCAGTTCTTCCACCCCGTCCAGGCACTGATCAAGAACCTGGCGCAGACCCGGAGTGCTGAAAGGCGCATCAAGATCGGCCTCGCTTACCCCGGCTTTCTCCATCCAGTCCCCAGGGAGATAGACACGATCAAGTTCGCGGAAATCTTTTTGGCAATCCTGGAGGTGATTGAGGATTTGCAGGGCGTTACACAGGGCGTTGGAGGCGGGATACGTATCCGGGGATTCGCCGTGGAGATCGATCAGATAGCGCCCGACCGGGGCGGCCGAATTGATGCAATAGCCGATGAGGTCGTCCCAGTCCCGGTAGTGATGTTTTGTCGCGTCCTGGCGAAAGGCAATGAGGAGATCACTGCCGTGATCGGTGGAGATTCCCTTTTGCACCATGATTTTTCGCAGCTGGGTCGCTTTTTCAAGCCGCGGATCGTCGGTTATGTGGCCCGTGAGCGCGGAATCAAAAGCATTGAGACGGGTAATCTTGTCTTGCGAAGCTAAACCTGGATCGTCGGCAATATCGTCTGTCGCCCGCGCAAAGGCATAGTAAATGCCGATGTCGCGGCGCATATGCGCCGGTAGCAACCAGGAGCCGACGGGAAAGTTTTCGTCAGTCGCTCCTTTGCCTGAAGGGGCTTCAATGGCGTCGCTATGGGATGTCAATTGGCCAGAGCTTTCAATTGGAGTGTCTCCTGAAAATGCGCCAGAGGCGAATGTCGGGCAGCTCTTAATTAAGCCTGCTTCTTCTTCCCGGCCCGTTATACCCCAAGGTGAGAAAAGCCATCGGTCTTTTTTAGCCGCTTTTTTGGTGGAACAAGAGGGCGATATGGTTAATTTAGTAGTTGTAACCTATAAAAACTCCAGATATCGTTATACATACTAATTGTAGTATAATTGTAGGGTTTATTATCCTTGATGTAGGAGATTAAAACGCAGATTTTCTCAAGGTGAGCGGTGCGGGCGACGGGTTCTGGAGGGGACAAGTCGCCTCATAATTCATCAAAGAAACGGGAGAATGTTTAATTTTTAAGCCATATGGGTGTTTTCATATGTTGTTAAATTGCAACAGCTTAGGCAATGAGAGTCACGCTAACTGATTGAAGTAAAAGGAGAAAAAGAAGAGAAAGCGGTGCTGGGGAATTTTGGCACCGTTATTGCGATTAAGGGTCATTGGGTAAAGCTACAGGCCATGATTTAGGCCCCACCCTGGAGAGGGATCGCTGCACCACCTTATTCCACGCATAGCGTGGGTTTTTATGACCGGCCTATACCGCCGGGTAACAATTAAGGATTTTGACCATGAAACTTAAACTTTTGGCTTTCGCACTCTCTTTTGCTCTTATTGGCGGCTCTGCCGCGTTTGCCGAGGAAATGGCTGAATCAGATGATTTGCTTCCGCCCGATCAGGTCCCCGGTGAGTTTTCGGCCAATATGACCTTGGCGACCGATTATATCTATCGCGGCATTTCCCAGACCTCCCAGGACCCCGCTATTCAGGGTGGGATCGATTACTCTATTGATACCGGTTTCTATGATATCGGCTGGTATGCAGGCGTCTGGGCTTCAAACATAGATTTCGATGCGGCGGACGATGCCAATCGGGCCAATGCCGGGGCGATTGAAATTGACGCCTATACCGGGATTGCCGGCGACCTCATGGGCGTTGGTTGGGATGTTGGGTTCCTCCAGTACTGGTATCCTGGCTCCCACGAAAACCTTGAGTATGATTTCTGGGAAGTTTATGGCTCATTGGGTTATGACTTCGATATCTTCTCGGTTAGCGGCGGCATCGCCTATTCCCCGGACTTTTTCGGCGGCACCAAGGACGCCGTTTATTACTCCGCCGATGTTGAGGTTCCGATCTATAAGAGCCTCTATGCCAGTGGCCATTATGGTCACCAATATATTGAAGTGGGCGAGGATTATTCTGATGTGAAGGCCGCCCTTGGCGCGACGGTTCTCGGCTTTGATTGGGAAGTTGCCTTTATCGATACCTTCGGTTACACGCCCGATGGAGGTGGCAGCAACCTTGATGGTAAGCGGATTGTCGGTTCGGTTTCAGCGAGCTTCTAAGACAAGAGGTTTTTGCACTTCATATCTAACGAAGGCCAAAGCTTTGGGCCCGGTCTCACGACCGGGCCCTTTTTTGTTCCATCAAATATTTCTTGAGCAACCGACAAGGGCGTGGGGGATTAAACCCGGTAGACGTATTCCTTGCCGGATTCACGTTCGCAATCGGGCGGGAACTCATTGCGTTTGTCGATGTAGTACTGTTCCCGGTGATCGCCTTCGGATTGCATGCCGTAGGTGGCAAAGATCAGACGTCGGGGCTTGTCCGACATGTTGGGCTCTGATCGGTGGGGCGCGTAGGTATCGAAGAAAACGATGTCGCCGGGCTTTGTCGGATAGTGAACGAAGTTGATGCCGCTGACCTGTTCCTCGGTCAGGGGTGCCCATTCATTGCCGACCAGCCCTGTATGATGGAAGCCGGCGACAATTTCGAGGCAGCCGTTCTCCTTGGTTGCCTCATCGACACAGACCATGACACTGATGAAATGGGGGGCGTAGCGGTCCCAGCCAGCCTGTTGGTCCTGATGGGGCTCGAAGCCGTCACCTCCGGGCTGTTTGAAGTTAATTTTATCTTTGAACAGAACGGCGTCGCTGGCAAAAAGATCGCCGCAAGCCTGGCAGAGCTTTCCTTCGCGTAGCATTTCATTGAAGCCATCATGGTAGGAGGTAAAGGCTTCTATCCGGTTGAGAATCCTTTTTCCGGGCTCTTTACTGCTTTCCTCGAAATACATCATCTGCTGGCCGGACTCTTCCGCGCGGTTCTGGAGTTCGCTCGTCCAGGCCGTGTACTCGGCCACTTCTTGCGCAGAATACATCCCGGGCACGATGAGAAAACCATCGCGCTTGAAGGCGGTAATTTGTTCGCTGGTGAGAATTTCGCCGTTTTCCATTTTCTTAAATTTCCTTTTATTCACCATCGCAAATGGCGAGGCCAGAATGTGCTCTCTTTCTTTCTATAATCAATGACTTTCAATGCCTTCAGGCAGGTAGAAAATCATTGTCTTAAATCAAACTTTAACGAAAAAGCTGTCCATAGCCCCAAGGTAAAGAGGACCAGAGCGCCGGCCTGATGGCTGGCGGCCAGGGCCAGGGGTACAAACAGAAGAAGCGTCGAAATGCCGAGCGCCACCTGAATAAGGGCAGTGGCCATCATCAGGTTGAGAGCGGCCATAGAGGAGCCAGCTAATTTCTCTTTACGGGCCTTGAGCCACATAAGGGTAATGAGACAGAAGGTCAGGGTGGCGAGGAGGCGGTGATCGAACTGAACCGCCGCAATATTTTCAAAGAAGTTGAGATACCAGGGCGTGAGGTCAAGATACCCTTCCGGTATAAACTGCCCCCCCATGAGGGGAAATGTATTGTAGGCCAATCCGGCATCGAGACCAGCAACGAACCCGCCGGAAAAGACGGTGAGGAACGTCATGCCCGCAATGATCCAGGCAAGCCGTAAAAGGGCCGGTGAGGGCGCGACCCCAGGCGAGCGGGCAGCAGGGTGAAGAAGGTCGAAAGCGACCCAGAGCATATAGCCATAGATGATAAAGGCAGCAATCAGATGGGCAGAAAGACGATACTGGCTGACGTCGGGGCGCTCAACCAGTCCGCTTTTGACCATATACCAGCCGAGTAATCCCTGCAGCGCCCCGAGGATGAAAATGACGGCGAGATGGGGGCGCAGGCTTTTGCCGATATACCCTTTGGCGAGGAAAAAGAGGAAGGGGAGAAAGAACACCAGGCCGATGGCGCGGCCCCAAAGCCGGTGGATGTATTCAAGCCAGAAGATGCCTTTGAACTCGGGCAAACTCATGCCGTGGTTGATTTTCAAATATTGGGGAAAAGCCTGATATTTGGCAAAAATTTCATGCCATTCGGCCTCGCTCAAGGGGGGGAGGATTCCCATCAACGGTTTCCACTCGACGATGGAGAGCCCCGAATGGGTAAGCCGGGTAAGTCCCCCCAGCACGACCATGACAAAGACCATGGCACAACTGATGAGAAGCCAGATGGCAAGCTGCCGGTTCCGGGCAATGTCGAGGGCTGACAGAGCAGGTTGGAGGGAAGCGGTCATGAAGGGAATCCTTGTCAGAAGGGCGGTTTGTCCGATATAGAGCCTGTCATCAGGCAAGCAATCTGCATTGGGGCGGCTGAACAGGCAGGAGGAAGAGTTTTAATCCACCGTGAGAAGGGGGACAAGGCCAAGGTTTCTGCGGGGGGCTGATTTTAACACAATAAATAATGTTAAATAATTTAATATACATAAATATGATTGACTATATATCGTAATACACAATATTATATGGGCAATATCATTATATACGTTATAAATATGTAGAAACGGAGACTAACTATGTCCGCGACCAGCACAGCACAGGCTTTGAGCCGGGACTGGAGCACGAAAATCGAGCCCCTGGCCAATCCTTCCGACGTTTCGGAATACCGTGAGGCCTATGAGAGTTTTGTCTCGGGGGCCTGGGATGACGAAAGGTGGACGGCGTTCCGCCTGCGTTTTGGTATTTATGGTCAGCTCCAGCCCGGTGTTCATATGATCCGGGTTAAGGTGCCCGGCGGCATTTCCTCAATTGATGAGCTTCGCGCAATGGCCCGGATCAACCGGGAATTTAACCGCGAGGGGAATGAAATCCACATTACCACTCGTCAGGATTATCAGCTTTATCATGTGCCCCTGGAACGCACCCCCGACTTTGTCGCGGCCTTGCAGGATGCCGGTATGACGTCGCGGGAGGCTTGCGGCAACACCCTGCGCAATATGAATTCCTGCCATCTGGCCGGTGTTTGCCCACGCGAACATGTGGATGCGGGAGAGGTCGCCTTGCGTCTGTCGCGGAGCTGGCTGCGTCAGCCGCTGGTTCAGCACATGCCCCGCAAGTTTAAAATCTCTGTTTCCGGCTGTGCCACCGATTGCGCCGCCTCGGGCATTCACGATCTCGGCCTGATTGCGGTTGAAAAGAACGGCAAAAAGGGATTCGAGGTTCATGGCGCCGGCGGCACCGGCGGCCAGCCCATAAGCGCCATCAAGATTATGGATTTCGCTGAAGAAGCAGAAATTCCCACTATTCTCGAAACCCTGATCCGTCTGCATCAGCGTTATTCCAACCGGGTCAACCGCAATGCGGCGCGGATCAAATTTCTGGTCAAAAGATTTGGTGCCGACAAGTTCCGGGCCCTCTTTGATGAAGAATATGCCCGCCTGCGCGCCCTGCCCCAGCGCCCTTGGGAGACGCTGGACTGGCGCACACCCGAAGACGCGCCGGAACCGATGACGCCAGGCGGTGTGATCGAACAGTATGACGGCAAGTCGGCGGTGGTTTTCTGTCCGGCTCTGGGTCTGTTGACGTCGGATCAGACCGACGCTCTTGCCGATCTGGGAGAGAAATTCGGCGCCGAAGGGGTCAGGCTGACCCGCGAGCAGAACATGGTCATCACCGGTCTTGAGAGCCGTGATGTGGCGGCGGTTGTGAGTGGCCTGCGCGAGATCGGATTTCCGGTTGAGGAAACGCCGGGGGATATTTCCGACGTGGTTTCCTGCCCCGGCACCACCACTTGCCGGATCGGCATTACCAATTCCCAGAGTTTTGGTCTGGAAGTGGCCGGCAACGTGCAAAATTATGCCGCCAAGCCCGGCGTCACCGTGCGTATTTCCGGCTGTCAGAACGGCTGTGGTCTGCACCATGTGGGTGATTTTGGTTTTCGCGGTATGGGCAAGAAAATTGACGGTAAAAATGCCCCCCATTACCAGATTTACGTTGGCGGTGATGCGCGCAGGAATGGCGCCGTCGGGGTAACCGGGCCTGTTATCGCCGCCCGCTATGCGCCCGAAGGTTTAAAACTGTTGCTGGATTCCTACGCCGCGACAAAAGAGACGGACGAAGATATCCCCGCCTGGGCCGAACGTCAGGGCAAGGCCGGATTGCGCGACATTCTGGCGTCGGTTATTGAAAAGACCGTCGCCCAAGCGAAAGACATTTATCAGGACTGGGGCGAAGAGGCTGAATATGTGCCCCCTGCACCGGCAAAGAGCGAGTGCGCGGCGACCTTTGCCGTCGATGATCTGTTGATGGATCTCGCCGACGACGCCCTGATCGCTTTCGATCGTTCTCTTCTTGGCGGCGAGGCGGCTCAAGGCCGCGCTTTCGCCCATGAAGGTATT
>JABJES010000044.1 GCA_018663165.1 Rhodospirillaceae bacterium | reverse complement strand
TCTCACCTTGCGCGGCTCGCTGGTGGAATTGCCGGATTTGTTGCGCCGGGGGGCGCATTTTTACGCAATTTCGATTGGCTTTATTCTCCGCGAGCCGGTTTTTCGCCTGGTCATCGGGCTTGCACTGGGCCCGGCGGCAATTGGTGTTTATGACATTGCCATGCGTATCACCCGCACCGTGCGCGAGGTGGCGGCGGCGGGCTTTACAGCGCTTTTCCCAGGTTTTGCGGTTCTGCTACGCGCAACTGCGCGGGATAGTGCGGCGAGGCTTCTGCGGGTTTCCTTTCAGACCCTGATGGCCGTTGGCGGTTTTGGCTTTCTCCTGCTCGTTCTTTTTGCCGCTCCTTTTTATAGTTTTTGGCTTGATGGTGGCCCCCCAGGCTTGGGGGCGGTCACCCGGATTCTCATCCTCGGTAATTTGATTACCCTTGCCAATGTACCCTTCTGGTATCTCCTTCAGGCGAGTGGGAATGAGCGCCTTGGCGCTTATGCTCTGTGGGTGCAGACGGCGGCTGTTCTTCTGCTGATCCCCGCTGTTGGTTTTTTCCACATGACCCTGCCGGACATGATGATCTATTGGGTGTTGAGTGAAGTTCTGATGCTGGGGATGATTTTCTGGTTTTGCGAAACCCGTCTTGATCTTTTTCTCGCGGCGCTGGCGAACAAGCGCACGGCCATGCTCTGTCTGTTGGTGGTGGGCTTTCTGGGGGCAGCTTATTGGCTGACCGGATATGGGGCATCGTCGGGAGCATTGATCTGGCGCGGGGTGCTGGCCGGAGGATTTGGGCTCGCAATCCTGCCCGTCATCTGGTCGCCGCTGGGTGATTTTATTGCCCGCGCCCGGCCCGTGAGTGGGACGAAAACAGGGCCATGAGAAATTTATCCGCTCCGATGAGGCCATTGGAAACGGCGTCTATGGACCGCCCTCCGTCCGGCGAAGGCAATCAAGCGATCGACTGGTTTATCATTTATCCGGGGATTTTGCTTATTCCCGCCCTGATGTTTATCGAGGTAAGGGTCATCGGTCGCCTGTTCCTGTCTGAAATGATTCTTGCCGGGTTGTTGCCCTTTCTATTGCTCTATCGGGGGCGCGCGCTTTTCGGGTTCTTGCCGCAAAGTTTTCTTGCCCTGGCTTTCTTCTGGCTTGTCAGCCAGGTCGCGACCGATCTTTATATTGGCACGCCATTTTCGGATCTCGCCCGTGGATGGGCAAAGATTATCAATACCATGATCAACTTCATGGCCATTTACCTGTTGACCTACGGCAGCCGTCGGCGGATCGATATCTTCGCCTTTGGTGTAACGATCGGGTATTTTCTGATCTATCTTTTTAACCCCGGCGAGCAGATGGAAGAAGACCCCTGGAAATTCGGTCTTGGTCTCGCCGTTACGCTGTTGTTCTGCAATATTGCCAGCATCAAACAGATCTACCGTACCGGTCTTTTGCCGATTCTTTGCATGTTGGTGCCTGCCGCTCTTTCTCTTGCCCAGGCATCGCGTAGCCTGGCCGGGATCAGTTTTCTTGCCACCGTTTACGTTTTTTTCCAGTTTTATATCGGTGGGCGACAGGCCAAGGCCCGGCTAACCCCGATGAAGACCGTGATGCTGGTCGCTGCCGCCATCGGGGGGGTTTTGGTTCTTCTTGAGGTGTATGGATTTGTCGCCAGCCAGGGGCTCCTTGGCCGCGAGGCCCAATATAAATACGAAATGCAATCTCAAGGGGAATTTGGAATTCTGCTTGGCGGTCGCGCCGAGATATTTGTTTCTATTCAGGCAATTTCGGATTCGCCAATCGTCGGTCATGGGTCCTGGGCCAAAGACCCGCGTTATGCGGCGATGTTGCTCAAGCTTGAGAATTATGGCTATGAGATCAGCAGCCTGTCGATGGAAAGCGGGCTGATTCCCTCTCACTCCCATCTCTTTGGGGCCTGGGTCGAGGCAGGTATTCTCGGCGCCATTTTTTGGCTCTGGGTGATTTTTCTCATCATGGGGGTGATGGTTAAGCTGTCGATTGTGCGTGAGTCCTTGTCGCCCCTTGTCGCCTTTGCCGGGCTGTTGTTGTTATGGGACGTGCTATTTTCACCCTTTGGGGCCGAGCGGCGGATTCTTATTCCCTTCTATCTGGTTATTCTGATGGCGGCCTCTAAATTTGTCGATGAACATTGGGCGCAACAAGAAACCCGGGAGCGGGTTAGGGCCGGAGTTGAAAGCGGCGAATTGGTAAAAGGCTGGTGGGGCAAATTCGTTAAAAAAGGCAAGACCTGAAAATGAAAATCTCGATCATCACTATTTCTCTCAATCAGGCCGAATTCCTCGAGCGGGCCATCCGCTCGGTCGTTGAGCAGGAGTACGCGGAAATCGAATATATTGTCGTCGATGCTGGTTCAACAGACGGCAGTCGTCAGATTATCGACCGTTACCGCGACCGCATTGCCCATGTCATTGAAGAGCCGGATAAAGGCCCGCCCGATGGGTTGAACAAGGGCTTTGCCTTGGCGAGCGGTGAGATATGTGGCTATCTCAATGCTGATGACGAGTTTCTGCCCGGTGCGTTCACAGAGGCCGCCAGCGCTTTTGCCCGTGATCCCAGCCTCGATGTAATTAATGGCCACGGCTATATCGTTGACCGGGAGAACAGGGTCATTCGGCGTTTCTGCTCAAGCCGTTTCGACCGCTTTCGTCATGCCTATGGTGCTGCTGTTGTGATCCAGCAATCTACTTTTTTCAGGCGCAGTGCCTTTATTGATGTCGGCGGGTTCAACATCGAAAACCGGACATGCTGGGATGGCGAGTTGATGCTCGATATGGCGATGAAGGGAAAACGCTTTGGCCTGGTCGACGGGTACTGGTCTCTGTTTCGGGTTTACGGTGACTCAATCTCCGGCTCTCAGCGGTTGCGCCATATCAGCGTCGAGAATTGGGACCGTTTGTTTGAAAAAGCCATGGGGCGGAAGAAAAAGCCAATGGACGGGGTAATTCGGATTTTGATGCGTGTTGAAAAATGGCTGTTTGATCCAGTAGCGCCGTTTCTTAGGCTGTGGGAAAAAATCGTCGGGACGCCGCGTATCAATACTTTTTAAGAAATCCAGCCTCACTTTGAATCGACCAGATCCCCAACATCAAAAATATACATCCGTCGCCCATTGTCACGAGCGCTGTCGACGCAAACCAGGTGCCCGGAGACATCCCAGCGTGGGTGGAGGTCGCAATTTCCCGGCGGCTCGTTGAAGGCTGGCGGTGAATAGAGCCGGGCGAGATCAATCCGTGTTTCTTTTTTCGCGTCATAGAGATAAAGGTTGCGAAAGCCCATTGTGTCTTCATAGGTATCGGTGAGAAGCCAGTCGGGAAAGGCCGGATTCCAGCCCGGATGGCCGTCGCGCAAGAAGGCATTGTGGGCAAGTGCGGTGGGGGTCGCATTTTCTTTGTCCGGGAGGATCAGATATCCCGCTCCGGTGAGCCTGCGGGTTAGCGCAGGGCGGTGGGCTAGCCTGTGGGGCAGCCTGTGATAGCCGGCGAGAAGGGGCTTTAAGATAAAGCGCCCGAGAAACGGAGATCGGCGCAGGGCGGCGATTCTGCCGCCAAGACTTTCCCCCGGCGTCCCCCAGCACACGATGTGGTCGTCGCCCTTCCAGCAGGCATGGGTCACCTTGCCGGAATCAAGAAGAAGGCGTAAATCGCCGCCTTGCCAGTCGGCGGTGTAAAGGCGGGTATTGATCCCGCCGTCGGGAAGAACCCAGCGGTGGAGGAACATAAAACGCCGTCCCGATGGGCTGAACATCAAATGTTCCAGCGTGTTGGCCGCCCCCGCTTCAATCGATTGGGGGGCGCGGGCGCAAATTTTTTCAATGTCGATAATTTTTTTAGTGGTGCCGCTTTTCAGATCAACATGAAAAATGCCGTCGCCGGGGACAATGGGCTGGTTTTTTTCCGGTCGGACGATTCCGCTATAGGCGTAATTGCGGCAGGCGAAATAATGGCGTTCAAAATCGATTGCCAGGGCGTGGCATCCATCGGGGTGAACCGTGTAGATGGGGTGAGGAATAACGTTCTCATTGCCGGAATTGATATCGACGATGATTGCGACAAAGCGACCCTCCCGGCGGTCGTTATAAATTATGCGCTGGGCAAAGTCGGGGCCCAGCCATTGGGCCATAGCACCTTGCTGCCAGTTAAAGGCGGCGGTTTCACCTATGGCGTGCCATTGCCCGTCAGCAAGTGACCAATAGCCCACCTCGGCGCGATCTTCATCATTGGGTAGAGGGTTCGTGCAGGTGGTGCGCAGACAGAGGAGCTTTTGCCCGGTGGCGTCGAGGGGTGATTTATCGTAATAACCAAAAAAACATTGCTCATCGCCGGGCGTTGCGAAGACGAGGCGGCTGGTGGGAAATGTTTCGCCGGGAAGGGCGGCTTTAAACCCGCCCATCAGGAGCCGCCTTCCCCGGCAAAGCAAAAGTCCAGGGCCGCCACCAGTCCATCGACATTGGCCTGGGGGCTCCAGGCGTCGACAGTTTTGGCCGCCGCATCCCCCATGCGCTGGCGTAAATCCCTGTCCAGGGAAAGCCGCAGCATGGACGCGGCGAAGGCGGCGGTATCGCCGGTCTCATAGACCAGTCCGTTCTCGTTGTCGATCAACAGGTCATGGGCGGTGCCGATCCCCGTCGAGACGATTGCGGGAAGCGCAAAAGTCATCGCCTCATTCAGCGCCTTGGGTGTGGGGTCGTACTCGGATGAGATCACGAAGACATCGGCCATCTGGTAATAGGCGGAAATTTGCGAAAGGTTCTTGAATCCGGAAAACAGTACGTTGTGCAATCCCTGGGCGCGGGCGTCTTTTTCCAGTCCGTCCCGCAAGGGCCCGTCGCCGACGATCACCAGCCAGGCTTTGGGCTGGGCGCGGGTGACATGGGTAAAAGCCGCCAGCAGATCCTGGGGGCGTTTGCGGGGGATGAGGCGACCGCAGAAAAGAAAAATTATGGCGTCAGGCGGGATATTGCATTCGCTGCGTAGTCTCGCCCCACGTTCGGGATCGCTGTCCCGCGTCTGGCGCAGGCCAGCGATATCGACCGAGCTGAGGATCGGAAAAGTTTTTTTCTCATCGACTCCAAAGTGGCGGAAATAGGCGTGATTGTTTTGACAGGAATACAGCACCGCGTCACAGCGGGCGAGGAGAGGGCCGAGAAGCAGGCGCTTTATGCGCTGGCGCATTGGTGTTGACGGGTTGTGGAGATCGGCCTCGGCGCGCAGTAGAAGTTTTTTGCCGCCAAGCTTGGTCGTCCAGATGGCAAGTTGGGCGCTTAGGGTGTCGTACCCGGTAACCAGAACTGCATCATAGTCGCCGCCAAGGATTTCCGAAAAAAGGCCGGGGTTGATACGCATCACGATCGGCGTCGTTGGCGAGGGGGAAATATTTTTAAGAAATTTGTGTCGGTAGCCGTCGGTGAGGCTCAAATCCCATTTAACCTCGGTTGAGAATTCCGGGTCAAAAACCGCATCAATGCCGTAGCGGTCGAGAAAAAGCACCGTCGCGTCAAGACGCGGATCGGCGCCAACGGCGCGGTAAAATGCGGCGTGATAGGGCATCGGGTGATAGGACAGAATGGCGATCTTATAAGGCATCATGGCCGATATTGTGGCCATGGGGCGAAAGACTGTCCAGTGCCCTAGAGGGAAAGCCCCTTTTGTGCCGTCATTATCCGCCGCGCCCATCCGCGCAGGCCACGTTCACCGTGGGCAGGGTCTTCACTGCTCGCCGCCAACAGCCAGTCATGGACCGGCACGCAGAAGCCGGTTTTGGGGCGGTTGAGGATATTATCGGGCAAGGGCGGGCTGGCGGATGCGGCCATATCCCTTTTGTCGGGCGGGTTGCGCCCGGCGATCAAGGGGGCCAGCGCCCGGAACAGTTCAACATCAACCAAAGGCGTGCGAATCTCGACCCCATGGGCCATGCCCGCCCAGTCGGCGTCCCGCAAAAGCTGGTTGCGCATATAAAAAACCATCTCCAGGGCCGCTATTTTGCCGTGGGAATGGCCCGGCCCGGCGGCGGTTTCGGCAAGGTGGGTGCGGGTTTCAAGCGCTTCCTGGCCCTCGCGTACAAGGTCTGGATCGAGAAAAGACGACAATTCCCAGGGCATAAACAATCCCCGTCGCAGCAAATAGGCATCGCTGATCTTGCCGCCATATTCGAACAGAGAGGCGTATTTAGGCGAGGTAAGGCAAGACAGCACCGGCGCGGTTAAATGGCGCAGGGGCGTGCCCAGCAAGCGGCTGATCGGGCGCAGGGGTGAGAGCAGGCCGACAAGGGTGGGGATCTGACGAAAGGAGGGATAGCCGCCGAAAAGCTCATCGCCGCCGAGACCGGACAGGGCCACCTTCATGCCCGCTTGCGCCGCTGCCTTGGCGACGAAATAGGTGTTCACACCGTCGATTGTCGGCTGGTCCATGGCCTCAAGAAGGGCGCTGGTGTCGGCCTCGAAATCGGCTCTCTGTACGAAGTGGGTGTGGTGGCGACAGTCGTATTGGCGGGCGATCTCAGTGGCGAGCAATGTTTCGTCTTCGGGTTTCCCCCGATATTCCTCAAAGCCGAGGGTCAGGGCGTGGAGGTCACTGGCCCCGCCCGCGGCCTCGGTTGCCAGCGCCGTGATGGTCGCCGAATCGCGCCCGGCCGAGAGAAAGACTCCCACCGGCACATCAGCCACCATGTGGTGGGCGATTGAGCGGCGAAGCTCTTGCGCCACGGTCTCAATCCGTTCCGCCTTTGAAATTTCGGCCGGCATCTGGGCGAGCTCGGCGGCGACGTCAAAAAAGGGTTCCGGCAATCGCGGTCCTTTGCCGTCGATCCACATTGTGCTGCCAGCGGGCAGCGCCTTGATGCCCTTGTAGAGAGTGTGCGGCTCGGGCACATAGCCCCAGGTATAAAAGCCAACGATCCCCGCCGGGTTGGGGGAAAGGTCGATCGCTCCTGGTGGTGATGCAGCGTTTTGCCCGGCGATTAGCGCCTTGACTTGCGAGGCGGCGCGGCAGGCACCATGGGCAAGGCTGTAATAAAGCGGCTTAATGCCGAAGGGGTCACGGGCGAGCAATAATCCCTCGCGTTTGCCGTCCCACAGGGCGAAGGCAAACATGCCGCGCAGGTGATGCACCATGCCAGCCCCGTAGCGGCGATAGAGCCTGAGCAAGACCTCGGTATCGGAATTGGTGGTAAAGGTCTCGCCCTTGGCTTCGAGTTCCCGGCGCAATTCCTTATAGTTATAGATCTCGCCGTTGAAGGTGATGCGCAGGGCGTCGGCGTCATTTTCATTGCCATCTTTGTCGGACAAAACCATTGGCTGGACGCCACTGGCAGAAAGATCAATGATGGCGAGACGGCGATGGGCAAGGCCGATGTGGTGGCGACCGGATATCCACTGGCCTTCACCGTCAGGGCCGCGAGGCGCCATATGGGTGCGAAGGGCAGTGAGCTCTCTCTCATCGACCGGTGCGGCCCCATCTCCATAGGCAAAGATTGCTGCAATACCGCACATGGCTAAACCGACGCCTCCGGTTGGCGGTATGTCTGGTAAAGAGGACCGTTGAACCGCATGGGAAGGCGCATCAGCACGGAATAGAGCGCTTTTAAGGGCCGGGGCATCATGGCCATGGGCTTGAGCAGTCTTTTCAGCAAGGAGCGGCTTCCTTTCCAGCTTTCACGTTTGGGTTTCTAACGATAACATTGAAGACGATGAAAATCCTCCACGTCATTGCATCCCTCGCCCCCCGTTTCGGCGGTCCTTCGAAGGCCTGTTTTGAAATGGCCCGCGCAATGGCGGCGCGCGGCCATGAGGTGAGCATTTTCGCCACCAATATGGATGGTGCCGACAATCTTCCCTTGAGCGATAAAATGCCGGAAATCCGCGATGGCGTGGCTCTGCACATCTTTCCTGTTTCCTTTCCGCGCTTTTGGAAGCTCTCCTGGCCGATGGCAAGGGCGCTGGCCAAGGCAATACCGGAAGCCGACGTGGTGCACATTCATTCGCTCTATCTTTTTCACGATTGGGTGGCCGGCGATCTCTGCCATCGTTTCTGCGTGCCTTATCTCCTGCGTCCCCACGGCACACTCGATCCTTATCTTTATCACCGCCATCGCTGGCGCAAAATGGTGATGGAAATGCTGTTCCAGAACCGGGTGACCGGACGCGCCGGGGCGATGCATTACACCAGTGCCGAAGAAATGCATCTTGCCCAACCTTTTGTCGGTAATGCGCCGGGCGTGGTGGTCGCCAACGGGCTTGATATGGGGGAATACGAAAGGCTGCCGGAAAAGGGAAGCTTTCGCGCCCGTTATCCGGAAACTGCCGGGCGGCAAATCATCCTTTTCTTTGGCCGGCTCAGCTTCAAGAAAGGGCTCGACGTGCTGGCCGAGGCTTTTGAGAAAGTAAGCCGGGCCAGTGAGGGCAATGGTGATGATCTTCACCTTGTCATTGCCGGGCCGGATGATGAGGGCTTGGCGGCACCCATGGCCGCACACCTTGAGGCGGCGGGTTTGGGGGGCCGGGTGACGTTCACCGGCATGCTGATGGGGGACGACAAACTGGCGGCCCTTAATGATGCCGATCTTTTCGTCCTGCCGTCTTTTAGTGAAAATTTCGGTGTCAGCGTGATCGAGGCCCTGGTCTGTGGGTTGCCGGTGCTAATCTCCGACAGGGTTAATATCTGGCGCGAGGTGGATTCCGCCGGGGCGGGAAAGGTTTGTCCGCCCGAGGCCGGGGCGTTTGCCGAAAATATGAAAGTGATGCTCGCCGATCCGGCTGGTCTTGGACAGATGGGTAAAAACGGCAAGGCGCTGGTTGCCAAGGCCTATCGCTGGGACAAGATTGCGGTTGAGCTGGAAGGCGTTTATCAAAGGCTTTGTCGCGGCGAGACAGCGCCATGAATTCCTTTTCTTTTCTCGATGCCCTGGAAGGGTATGATTGGCGGTCGCAGAATCGAACCTCTTTCAGGTGGACGAAGAATGTCTCAAAGCGCACAAGCCCATAAAGCCTCTTCCATGTTGCCGGTTACGCTCATCATTCCAACCAAGAATGAAGAGCGCAACATTCGTGACTGCATGGAATGCGGCGGCATATTTCATCAAATCATCGTTTATGATTCCGGCAGTCTCGATAGAACTTTGGAGATTGCCAAAGAATCCGGCGCCCGTATCGTTCATCATGATTTCGATGATTTTTCGAGCCATAAAAACTGGGCGATAGACAATATAAAATTCGAGACGGAATGGATTTTCATTCTTGATGCGGATGAAAGAATTACGGCGGAATTGCAAAATGAGCTGAGGGCGCTTTTTGAAGCTGGACCTGAGGCGGATTCTTATTACGTCGCCCGGCGCAATATTTTTAAAGGAAAGTGGTTGAAATATTGCGGGATGTATCCCGACTGGCAGCTTCGTTTGTTCCGTTCAGGGGCGGCGCGCTACGAAGGTCGGCTTGTCCATGAGCATATGCTTACAAAGGGTCCGGTCGGTTATCTGACGCACCCCCTGCGTCATGAGGATTTCAAGGGCATTGAGCGGTATATTGAAAGACACAATCATTATTCTTCCCTGGAGGCCGTTGAAAGATACCGCCTTCTAAAGGGCAAACATCTGGCAACGAAAAGCGCCGATCAAGGTGGGTATTTTCCGTCTGCGCTTCTCTCAAGGCGGCGTCGACTGAAACAATGGTCTTACAAATACGTGCCGTTCAGGCCCTTTCTTGTTTTCATCTATATGTACTTAATCAAGCTTGGTTTTCTTCATGGGCGCATGGGGCTGCAATATTGCTTTTTGCGTTCTTTTTATGAATTTCAAATCGATTTGAAATTTGAGGAGCTTCTGGAAAAAAACTCAGCTCTGGGTCAGAAATACGCTCAATATATCGGTGAAGAGTGATTTGTGCCGTTCCCCGTTTTCTTCTCTCCTGGGCCGACAAACTCAGAGAAGGTTTAACTTAAGAGCCGATCCCCTTACCATGCGTTATGTCTGATAAAGGTTCAAAGGCCGCAGCAAAAGCCTGTCTTCTGTGTGGCGGTGATCTGACGCCTGTTCTGAGCGGGCTTTTCGACAGCCGTTTTGGGGCACCGGGGGTTTACGCCATATGGCGGTGTAAGGATTGTTATCTCGAACAGACCTGGCCACGGGAAAGCGAAGCAGTGCTGGCTGACCTTTACGCCCGCCATTACAATTTCGGCGGTGAGAGGGATACCCTTTATACCCGTCTGCGGGCGGCGTTTTTTAATTCACCCCTTTATCGTCTGTGGCTGAAGCTCGACGGTGACGTTTCTTTTCATCGCCAAAGAGGGCAAGGCCGGCTTCTTGATATTGGCTGTAACGAAGGCCGGGGGCTTGAGATTTATCGCCGTAACGGATTTGCCCCCGAGGGATTGGAGGTCAATCCGGTGGCCGCCGATCAAGCGCGGAAAAAAGGTTTTGAGGTTTACGGCGCGGGGTTAGAGGATTTTACGCCGGCCGCATCTTATGATGTGGCGGTGCTCTCAAACGTGCTTGAGCATACCCTTGATCCACGCCAGGTTCTGGGCCGGGTGCATGGTTTGCTCAATCCTGGCGGTGAGGTCTGGATCAGTCTGCCCAATGCAATGAGCTGGCAGCGTGACCTTTTCAAGGGTGCCTGGATCAATTGGCATGTGCCGTTCCATATCAGTCATTTCACCGAGGGGAGTTTGACCGGGCTTTTGAGCCAATGCGGTTTTAAGGTGGTCGAGGCGAAACAGATTTCGCCCGCATTATGGGCAGCGCAATCGCTGATCGCCGCTCTTTTTGCCCGCCCCGGTCGGCCCACTCGTGTCCTGCGCCAGCCGTTTCTGGTACTCTTTCTTATGGCTGTTTTTCGGGGAATTCTGTTTCCTCTTCTGTTCCTTGGAAACCGGACAGGGCAGGGAGATTGCCTGGTTTTGCGGGCAATCCGTGAAGAGGCACCGAGATGAAGATCCTGATCTACGGCCTCAATTACGCCCCCGAACCGATCGGCATCGGGCGTTACACCGGCGAGATGGCGCAGTGGCTGGCCGCCAGAGGCCATGATGTCCGGGTGGTCACAGCGCCGCCCTATTATCCGGCCTGGCGTCTGGGTGAGGGCTATCGCGGCTGGTGCTATGGCTTTGAACGGATGGCGGGGGTGCGGGTCGCTCGTTGCCCGCTTTGGGTGCCGTCTCGGCGGTCGGGGTTGAACCGCCTGCTTCATCTGGCCAGTTTTGCCATCACCAGCTTTCCAATTGTGCTCGGCCAGGCGCTCACCTTCCGCCCCGACGTGGTGTTGAGCGTTGCCCCGGCGCTGGCTTGCGCCCCTGGAGGCTGGCTGGCGGCCGGGTTGGCGAGGCTGGCTGGTGGGCGCGGAAAGGGCTGGCTCCATATTCAGGATTTCGAGGTCGATGCGGCTTTTGATTTGGGCCTGCTGAAATCGCCATATCTCCGCAATCTGGCTCTGGCTGCGGAACGGTTTTTGCTGGGCCGCTTTGATGTGGTCTCGACGATCACCGGAGCAATGCGCGAAAAACTGACGGCTAAGGGGGTGAGGGAAGAAAATGCCGTTCTTTTTCCCAATTGGGCCGATACGGAAAAGATAAGGCCGATGTCCGCCGACAACCCGGATCTTATCGCTCTGAGCGCCGAGCTGGCCATTCCAAAGACCAGCAAAGTGGCGCTTTACGCCGGTAATATAGGTGAAAAGCAGGGGCTTGAGATTCTCGTTGAGGCGGCCCGCCTGCTCGAACCCAAAACCGATATCCTGCTGCTTGTCTGTGGTGACGGGGCGGCGGCGAGCAGACTCGCCCGCCTCGCCCGGGGGCTGGATAATATCCGGTTTCTGCCGCTTCAGGACGGGCCCCGCTTTAATCTCCTGCTCAATCTCGCCCATATGCACCTTTTGCCCCAGCGCGCCGAGGTGGAGGATCTCGTTATGCCGTCGAAGCTCGGGGCGATGCTGGCCAGTGGCCGCCCGGTGGTGGCGGCAGCAAAGCCGGGAACCGGGATTGCCGAGGCGGTGAGGGGGTGTGGTCTGGTGGTACCACCCCAAAACGCTTTGGCGTTGGCCGAAGCGGTGGAAAAGCTGGCCGATGATGACGAAATGGCTGAAAAACTGGGCCAGGCGGCCCGCAAAAGGGCCGAAATCGAGTGGAACGGTAAAAAAATACTTGAACGGCTTGAGGCCGCGCTGCTGGCGCTTACTTAAAGAGCAGGGTAATTTACCCTCTGCTCAGGTTTGGGCCGTGGTCGCGGTTGATATTTTGCTGAAATGACAGGATGACATTTATGGATCTCGATGGCTATTTCAAGGAACAGTTCGCCGCCCACGCCGAAACCGTATCGGCGACCCGTGATGCTGTGGCCGAACCCTTTGCCCGGGTGGTTGATGCCTGTGTTGCGGCTGTGCGCGACGGCCACAAAGTGATTTTCTTCGGCAATGGGGGCAGCGCGGCGGATTCCCAGCATCTGGCGGCTGAATTTGTCAGCCGCTTTACGAAAGATCGTGTCGCCCTGGCCGGTCTGTCCCTGACCACTGATACCTCGGCACTGACCGCGATTGGCAATGATTACGGCTATGAAAAAGTCTTCGAGCGGCAGATACAGGCCTTAGGCCGGGCCGGTGACGTGGCCATTGGCATCAGTACGTCGGGCAATAGCCCGAATGTGCTTCTCGGCCTCGCTGCGGCAAAGGAGGCCGGGATCACACCCGCCGGTTTTGGTGGCGGCGACGGTGGCAAGATGGTCGGCCTCGCCGATCCGCTGATCCTCGTGCCATCAAAGGTGACGGCGCGGATTCAGGAAATGCACATTCTTATCGGCCACATGATTTGTGGTGCCGTCGAACAGGAACTTGGACTTGTCTAAAAAGATGATGGAAGAATCGACCGATTTCGTCGCTCAGGTTGAGGCTCTGCGTCAATCACAGGTGTTGTGTATCGGCGATTTGATGCTCGACAGTTTTGTTGAAGGCACCGTTGAGCGCATTTCACCTGAGGCGCCGATTCCTGTTCTCAGGATAAAAAACGAATCAGTGATGCCCGGCGGTGTCGGTAATGTGGCGCGAAATCTTTCAGCGCTAGGGGCCGGGGTTCACTTGATCTCGGTGGTCGGCGATGATGAGGCAGGAAAGGAATTGCGCCGTCTTTTCAACGAGGTCGATTCGGTTTTACCCCACCTTCTTGAGGCAAAAGGCCGCCAGACCACAATCAAGACCCGTTATATGGCGGGGGGCCAGCAGATATTGCGCGCCGATCGTGAGTTGACGAGCGAGGTAACTTACGGCCTTCAGGATGAAATTTTCTCTCTGGCGAAAGACGCGCTTAATGCCTGCGGTGCCGTGGTTCTTTCGGATTACCAGAAAGGCGTGCTGTCGCCTGAGGTCATAAAAAAAATTATCGCCCTGGCCGGTAAATCAAACAAGCCGGTTATCATCGATCCAAAGGGGCGGGATTTTTCGCGCTACCGGGGGGCCAGTCTTCTGACTCCCAATCTGGGCGAACTTGCCACGGCGACGAACCTGCCGGTCGGTGAGGATAAAGAGGTGGCCCAGGCTGCCAACAAGCTGATGGAAAGTTGCGGCATCGCTTCGGTCCTGGCGACGAGGGGGGCTGCGGGCATTACCATTGTGCGCGGGTCGAAGGGCAGCGAGCCGGAGCATTTTCCGGCCATGGCCCGCGAGATATCTGACGTTTCGGGTGCTGGCGACACGGTGGTTGCAACCTTGGCCGCCGCTCTTTCCGTCGGTCATGATTTGTCGACCGCCGCACAATTGGCAAATGTGGCGGCCGGGATCGTCGTCGGTAAGGCGGGCACTGCAGTGGTCCATTCTTCGGAACTTCTCGGTGCCTTGCGCCATCAGGATCTTCAGCCCGGCGAAGCCAAGATTGTCTCTTTGTCCGACGCTCTGGAACGGGTCGCCCGCTGGCGTCGCAAGAAGTTGAAGATCGGCTTTACGAATGGCTGTTTTGACCTTCTTCATCCGGGCCATATTTCTCTGCTTGAACAGAGCAAGGCCGCCTGTGACCGGTTGGTGGTGGGCGTGAACAGTGATGCCTCTGTCGTCCGCCTAAAGGGTGAGAGCCGCCCGGTGCAAAGCGAGTCGGCGCGTGAAATCGTACTTGCTTCTCTGGCTTGCGTTGATCTTGTGGTGGTGTTTTCCGAAGATACGCCGATCAAGGTGATAGAGGCGTTGCGGCCCGATGTCCTGGTCAAAGGGGCGGATTACGATATTGAGGCGGTGGTCGGCGCTGATATCGTTCAGGGCTATGGCGGAAAGGTGCTTCTTGCAGAACTTTCCTCAGGCTATAGCACGTCGTCGACGATCGAAAAGTTGTCGAAATAAAGCCTTTTCCTGCCGGTTTTCCAGTCTGCTCTCAGAAAGCTTGTTCTTTCTGATTTCTGGCCCGATATGCATGAATATGGTATTTGTCTTAAATAATGTTTTAATATCAAGGCGTAGGATTTCCGTTATCTAGGGAAATCGTTGGATCGACAGGGATTTAAGCTATGGAACTGGCGGCGCTGCTGTTTGATGTGGATGGGACGATCGCTGAAAGCGAGGACGTTCACCGTCAGGCATTTAATGCGGCTTTTAAGGAATTCGGTTTTTCCTGGTACTGGGACGCGGCAATTTATCGCGATCTTTTATCCGTCGGCGGGGGCGTTGAGCGCATTCGTCATTACATCAACCGGACTCAACCCGAAATGCTGACCCGCCCCGATCTGTTCAGTTTGATCGAGGCGATGCACGACGCCAAGGCCAGCGCCTACGGCGAACTGGTTGAGGAAAAGGGCGTCGGTATTCGACCCGGCATTGTGCGTCTGATCCGTGAGGCCCATCAACAGGGATTGCGGCTGGCGATTGTTACCGCGACCAGTGAGGAAAGCCTGAAAACCCTTTTTGACAAGGCGCTGGACAAGGATGTGTTGTCTCTGTTTGAGGTCATCGGTGACGGCGACAAAGTGCCGGCCAAGAAACCGGCACCGGATATTTACACCTGGGTATTGCAGGAGATGGGTTTGCCACCCCAGGCCTGCCTGTCGATTGAGGATGCGCCCAAGGGGCTCCAGGCGAGCATGGCGGCCGGAGTGCCAGCGGTTGTCACCGTCAGTAGCTATACGCAAGGTGAGGATTTTGATGGTGCTGTCTCGGTGTTGAGTAACCTTGGGGAACCCGCCAAGTCTTTCGACATACTTGCCGGTGATGCTCATGGCCAGACCTATGTCACCGTCGATCTTCTGCGCCAATGGCACAAGGAGAGCAGCCTTAGCAAGGCACTTGCTTAGGGTGCCTGGCGTTCGGGTTCCTGGATGGAGGTGAGGACAAGATGAGCGGTAAGAAGACTTTTTTTGCCGTCGATGATGACGCTCTTTTTGTCGAACTATTGGCGACGCTTCTCAAGAAGGCAGGGCACGAGGTTGCGACCTTTTCCTCCGGTGTCGAGGCGCTGGCCGAAATAATCGAAAAAAAGCCGGATTGCGTTCTAATTGATATTTTTATGCCGGAAATGGACGGTCTTGAGCTGTGCCGCGCGATTCGCGCTCATGGCGATTTGGCGGCGACGAAAATTATCATCATCAGCGCCAAGAACTATGAATTTGACAAGAACAGGGCAATGGAATTCGGCGCTAATGGCTATATCGTCAAGCCCTTTGATCCAGACAGTATCGCCGACCAGATCGAGGATATTCTCACCGACAGCTTTGCCCTGACCTTTTGGGGGGTGCGGGGCACCCTGCCCGTTCCAGGCCATAAATCTACTCGATACGGCGGCAATACATCGTGTGTCTCGCTCAATTTTCAGAACG
>JABJES010000046.1 GCA_018663165.1 Rhodospirillaceae bacterium | reverse complement strand
GGTGTTTGATCGCAGCCGCGATATGGAGCGTCACCACGACAATGATGATCCAGGCCAGAACCAGATGGACCGTTTCGCCAAATTCGTGCAGATCATGATTACGCCCGATCAGATTGGGCACCATTTCGGGCTTGAAAAAGGGCAGGATTCTCAAAGGCTCGCCTTCCTTGCCGCCACTCGCCGACATCACATAACCCGAGATCGGCATAATGATGAGCAAGGCGTAAAGCAGCCAGTGAACGCTCTTTGATGTTTTTGCCTCCAGGGGTGAAAGCCCCTTTGCCGCATCGGGCAGGCTGCCGATCAGGGACCAGGCGAGACGCAGGCACATCAACGCCAAGATAAGAAAGCCGGTTGAGACATGATAGAATTTGATCGTCTGGCCGAGATCGCTGTCCTCCATGAAATCCATTTCCATGACGAAACCGGCGATTAACATACAGATCACCAGAATGGCGATCAGCCAGTGGAGCAGGATGCTGACCTGACCATAGGTGTCTGCGGTGTTACGGCATTGCATAGCGTGATCCTTTTAAAACGATTGTTGTCGCCATCCTATCAGTCTTCTGTATCAGCCTTCTGTCAATTCGCACCACACCGGGGTGTGATCCGAGGGCCGTTCCCAACCCCGGGGCGTGCGATCAACGCCGCTGGCGGTGAGTTTGTCGGCGGCTTGCGGCGAGAGCAGTAAGTGATCAATCCGCAACCCGTGATTATGCTGCCAGGCGCCGCGCTGATAATCCCAATAGGTGTATTCCCCCGGCGCGTCGGAAAAGGCGCGGATCGCATCGGTCAGGCCAAGATTGACCAGAGCGCGGAAACGCTGGCGTGATTCCGGCCGCCCCAAGGCGTCGCCCTCCCAGGCGTCCGGGTTATGGGCGTCGCGATCATCGGGAATGATGTTGTAATCACCGCCGAGGATGAGCGGTTCTTCCAGGGCGAGGAGATCGCGCCCGTGGTCGATCAGGCGATCCATCCAGCCGAGCTTATAGGGGAACTTTTCCGTATCGACCGGGTTGCCGTTGGGCAGGTAAATCGAGGCCACCCGGACAATGCCATCGCCTAACTGTGTTACTGCCTCTATATAGCGCGCCTGAACGTCGGTATCATCGCCGGGCAGACCAGTGGTCACATCTTCAAGGGGAGTCTTGGAAAGGATCGCGACCCCGTTATAGGTCTTCTGGCCGTGAACGGCGACATTGTACCCCGCCGATTCCACTTCCAACATGGGGAAGGCGTCGGTTTGGCATTTCAATTCCTGCAACAACACCACGTCCGGCGATGCGGCCTTCAGCCAGTCGAGCAACAACGGCAACCGCGCCTTGACCGAATTAACGTTCCAACTGGCAATTTTCATGGGGGGGGTTCCGAGGGGGTTGGGTTGGTGTGCTGTAGACTTTTTACACTAGCCGCAGAAATATTATCAACCGAGCGCTTGGAAGGGAGGCGCATAGACTACGGCGCCAGAGCGTTCCTTGAGGGAATCCGGCACAAGTGCAAGCGCCATGAAATATTGCTTTGGATACTCGGTTTCGAATTTGTCTGCCATTTGGGCGCTGAATCCGAAGCGCGTGTAATAGGCTGGGTCGCCGAGAACAAAGACGCCCTGCCACCCCGCTTTTTTCGCCCGAGCTAGCCCCTCACGGATGAGTTTTGAACCTATGCCCTTGTTTTGCCTGTCCGGGTGGACGGAAACAGGGGCGAGCGCAAGACAGCGATCAGGGGCCTGGAGTTTCGAGAACGCAATCTGGCCAATAATTTCGCTGTCCTCTTCGGCGACAAGGGAGATCACCGAATCACCGGATTGTCTCAACCCATCGACAAGATCGGCTTCGGTCGCTTGCTCAAAAGATTCCACGATAATGCGCCGCACAGGGGCTATATCCTCAGGGGTTTCTTCCCGAATGATCATCCAATAACCGCGACTTTCCGATGCCCTTAAACCGAAAAAGAGGTGCCGCAGCCGCAGGTCGATGAGGCGTTGGGATTGGTAATCTTGAAATAGGCGCCCATCAAATCTTGCGCAAAATCCACCTCTGATCCGGCCAGCATGTCGAGAGACATCTCATCGATCACCAGTTTGGCGCCGCCATATTCAAACACGCTGTCCTCGTCCTTCACCTCGTCATCAAACGAAAAGCCATAGGAAAAGCCCTGACAGCCGCCCCCCGATACGGTGATGCGCAGGTTTTTTCCCGCATGATCGGGGGATTGGGCAAGTTCAAGGATGCGTTTGACCGCATTATCGCTCAACGTCACCCGGCGCTCAGGCGCAGGATTTACTTCACCGGGGTTGGCGTTATCTGGGCTTTGTGTGGTCGTTTCACTCATGTTTTCTCGCATCCCTTTGGGCCTTTATTGCCGCCCAGTTTAGCCGATCCTTCGATCTTATGTAAGCATCAAGGGGGATAAGTCCAAGGGGGGCTTGAAAAAACAGGGGTAAAAAGCGCCGTAATCTCCCCCAAAAGCCGGTTTGTTGATTGCCAGAATTAACCCCGCGGGATAGGTTCACGGCCATGAATGATGCGACCCCACAAGCCCCCTTTGCCTGCCTGCCGGAGACCAGCCGGGGCCGCCGTTTTCCTGAACCCGAAAGCCCGCCGCGCTCACCGTTTCAGCGCGACCGCGACCGCATCATCCATTCCGCCGCCTTCAGGCGGCTTAAATACAAGACCCAGGTTTTCGTCTATCACGAAGGCGATAATTACCGAACCCGGCTCACCCATTCTTTGGAAGTGTCGCAAATTGCCCGCTCGGTCGCCCGCGCCCTTGGCGTCAACGAGGATATGGCCGAAGCCGTGGCCCTGGCCCATGATCTCGGCCACACCCCCTTTGGCCATGCGGGAGAAGATGCGCTCAACGCGGCCATGGAACCCTTCGGCGGCTTTGATCATAACGATCAGGCGTTGCGAATCCTCACCCAACTGGAACGCCGTTATGCCGAGTTTGACGGCCTCAACCTGACCTGGGAGACCCTCGAAGGGGTGATCAAGCATAACGGGCCGCTCACCGGCCCCTTGCCGACGACGATCGCCAATTATCCTCAAACCCATGATCTGGAAGTCCATACCTATGCCGGTCTGGAAGCCCAGATCGCCGCCCTTGCCGATGATATCGCCTATAATAATCACGATATTGACGACGGGTTGCGGGCCGAATTGTTCACCATCGACGATCTGGCCGATGTGCCCCTGGCCGGGCCGGTGGTTCATGACATTCAAAAACGTTATCCGGGCCTTGAACTGCCACGGCTGGTTCATGAAACCGTGCGCCGTCTGATTAATCTGATGGTTCACGATCTGTTGGAGGAAACCAATCGTCGTTTGGTGCAAGCAAAACCCCGCTCGGCTCAGGATATCCGCGAGTTCGGGGCACCGATTGCCGCTTTTTCGGAAGAAATGGGGGAAAACGACAAGGCCCTGAAGAAATTCCTCTTTGCCTCCATGTACCGCCATGAGCGGGTCAACGTCATGACCGTCAATGCGGCCAAGGTGATGGCAGAGCTTTTCACTTATTTCCATGGCAATCCCGGAAGCCTGCCCGCGCCCTGGCCAACAGAGGCCGACGGGCCGGGAACAGCGGTCACGGCGCGCCTTGTCGCCGATTACATCGCCGGTATGACGGATCGCTATGCCCTCAAAGTCCATGGCGATATTCCCGCCAATAAAAAGGCTGGATAAATGAACTTTTTCAATCTGATACGAGCTGATCTTATCAAATCAATTGAAGAGCTGGCGGGGGAGGGAAGTCTGCCCCAGGGGCTTGACCTGTCGCGCATTAATGTTGAACCCCCCCGCGAAGCCAGCCACGGCGATGTGGCCACCAACGCCGCCATGGTGTTGGCGAAACCGGCGGGAATGAAACCCCGGGATCTGGCCGATCTGATCGCCGCCAGACTAAAATCCCATCCGGACATCAGCGGCCTTGAAGTGGCCGGGCCGGGATTCATCAATCTGACCCTGCATGCCGATTTCTGGCATCATCGCCTTGGCGAAATACTGGCGGCCGGTCGTCGCTATGGGGATTGCGACGAAGAGGGGAAACAGACGGTCAATGTGGAATACGTGTCGGCCAACCCCACCGGCCCGATGCATGTGGGCCATGGGCGCGGGGCAGTTTATGGTGATGCTTTGGCGGCCTTGCTGGAAAAAGCCGGACATGGAGTGACCAGGGAATATTACGTCAATGATGCCGGTGCCCAGGTCGATCAACTGGCGCGCTCAGCTCATCTGCGCTATCGCCAGGCTTTGGGCGAGGAAATCGGCGCTATTCCAGAGGGCTTGTACCCCGGCGATTACCTGATCCCGGTTGGTGTCGCTTTGGTCGGAAAATTCGGCGACAAATATGCTTCGGCCCCCGAATCCGACTGGCTGGCCCCGGTACGCGAACTGACCATTGAGGCGATGATGGACCTTATCCGTGAGGATCTGGCAGCACTCGGCATTCGTCACAAGGTGTTCTTCTCCGAGCGTAAAATGGTCGAGGGTGGCGGCGTTGAGGCGGCACTCAAAACCCTGGAAGACAAGGGCCTGATCTATACTGGAATCCTCGAACCGCCCAAGGGCAAGACCCTTGATGATTGGGAATCCCGTCCCCAGACCCTGTTCAGGGCGACCGATTTCGGCGACGACGTTGACCGGGCCTTGAAGAAAGCCGACGGGAGCTGGACCTATTTTGCCGCCGATATCGCCTATCATCTGGATAAATTCAACCGTGGATTTGCCTCAATGATCGACGTCTGGGGGGCCGATCACGGCGGCTATGTAAAGCGCATGAAGGCGGCTGTTACTGCGGTAACCGGCGGCAAGGGGAGTCTCGACGTCAAAATCTGCCAGCTCGTCAATTTGCTCGACAAGGGCCAGCAGGTAAAAATGTCGAAACGCGCCGGCACCTTTGTCACCCTGCGCGAGGTGGTCGACAAGGTCGGCAAGGATGTGGTGCGTTTTATCATGCTGACCCGCAAGAACGATGCAGCACTTGATTTCGATCTCGCCAAGGTGACCGAACAATCCCGCGATAACCCGGTTTTCTATGTTCAATACGCCCATGCCCGTTGTTGTTCCGTCACCCGTTTGGCGCTCGAATCCTTTCCCGATCTCGATGTATCGGACGAGGCTCTGGGCAATGCCGCATTCCATCGCTTGACCGACCCTTCCGAGCTTGCTTTGATCAAACAGCTCGCAGCTTGGCCGCGTCTTGTCGAAAGTGCGGCCGAGGCCCATGAACCCCACCGCTGCGCCTTTTATCTTTCCGAGGTGGCGGCCGCTTTTCACGGCTTGTGGAACAAGGGTAAGGAGAATGAAGGTTTGCGTTTTCTGGTGACCGACGACCTTGAATTAACCAATGCCCGCATGGCCCTGGTCCGCGCGGCGGCGATGGTCATCGCCTCGGGGCTGGATATTTTTGGCGTCGAGCCGGTTGAGGAGATGCGCTGATGGTTTCCGATCAAGGCCCCCCCGATGACGGTCAAGGCCCTGGCTTTAGGCCCGGCTTTGAGCCCGGCAATGCCTCTGGGCGTCAACCAGGGTTTTTTTCCCAGCCCCGCAACCGGGAGTTTCCAGGTGCCGAGGCGGGCTATGCGCCGCCTGGAGGTGGCCGCTGGCCGACCTCTGGCGGCACAAGGCGGATGCTGTTACGGGGCGGATTAGTCACCGTTTCTTTCGCCATTTTTGCAGTTGTTGTCTGGTATGCCTATCAACAGGGCCATCAACGTGGCGTCGATAGCACGCCGCTGATTATCAAGGCCGATATCAATCCCAACCGGGTGAGGCCGGTCACCCCCGGCGGCATGGAAGTGCCCGATCAGGACAAGCTGGTCTATGACAGGGTGTCACCTGAAACCGAG
>JABJES010000163.1 GCA_018663165.1 Rhodospirillaceae bacterium | reverse complement strand
GCGCTGGATTCCGTAATCAGGAAAATCTTCGTCGGTATGTCCAGCCCCTGCAGCTTTTTCAGCAACTGCTGGCGCTCCTCGTCCCAGGCGATGAAAATGCAGATGCAGCCGCTGACCGATGCGGCGTGCTGGATGACCAGATGATCGAGCGATTCAAAGACTTTGTTCGAGCAGGTCTCGACCGAGGCGAGAATCTCCAGCATTTGTTGGCTGTGGGCGAGGCCCCGGCCGGCGGTTTTTTTGAAGGTCGCGTCGGGACGAACCAGGCGGTGCGGATTTTCACCGGCGGACCAGTTCCAGACGGCGCCGACGCGGTGGTGATCCAGGAAGTGACCTCGCGCGACGGGGAATGTGTCACCATCGAAAAAACCCTTGAACCGGGTAAAAACATCCGCCCCATGGGCCAGGATTTCAAAACAGGCGACACCTGTCTTAAGGCCGGGACATTGCTCTCTCCGCGCCATATCGGTCTGGCCGCCGCCATGAACGTGGTTGACCTGCCTGTGCACGCCAAGCCAAGGATCGCCATTCTCTCAACCGGCAATGAACTGGTCGCGCCGGGGGGAACACCGGGACAAAGCCAGATTATCGGCTCCAACGGCCCGGCCCTTGCCGCCTTTATCACCGATAACGGGGGCGAGGCGATTGATCTGGGCATTGCCCCCGACGACCCCAAAACCCTGGGCTCGATGGCTGAGAAAGCGAAAGGATGCGACTTTTTCGTCACCACCGGCGGCGTTTCGGTCGGCGACCACGACATTATCCAGGAGGTTTTGAAACAGGCCGGGCTTGAGGTGAATTTCTGGGGGGTCGCCATGCGCCCCGGGAAACCCCTGCTTTTCGGCCATATCGGCCCCATGCCCTTCCTCGGTTTTCCGGGAAATCCGGTCTCAACCATGGTCTGCGCGGTGATTTTTCTCAAACCAGCCATGGCTGTCCTTTGTGGGACAGACAAGGTGGCAAACCCGGTTCTAACGGCTAAAATTTCCTGTGATTTGCGCCAAAACGACGCCCGTGAGGATTACGTGCGCGCCCGCCTGACCCTGGACGATGAGGGGACGGTAATCGCCACCCCCTTCAGCCGCCAGGACAGCGCCATGATTTCAGTGCTCGGAGCCGCAGATGCCCTGATCCGACGCATGCCCCATGCCCCTGCCGTCCAAGCCGGGGCAATGGTTTCCATTCTCCCCCTGAGCAACGGGCTGCCTTCCAAGATGTGAAAAAACAGGCTTGACGGGTGGTGCGAACCAAAGTAGAACATAGATGCACGTTTGTGTTTTGTTCCATTTCGGGTTCGCCCGGATTTCAACCGCAATTTTGGCGTAATTTTGGCCTTATCCGAAATTCCGGCATCACCAGAGGCTCTCCACATGCTCACCCGAAAACAGCACGAACTCCTCCTCTTCATCAACAAACGCCTTGGCGAGGATGGAATTTCCCCCTCTTTCGACGAGATGAAGGATGCCCTGGGACTGAAATCAAAATCCGGCATTCACCGCCTTGTCAGCGGCCTTGAGGAACGCGGCTTTATCCGCCGTCTGGCCCATAGAGCCCGGGCGCTGGAGGTTCTCAAACTCCCCGAAACGGCCAGTTTGGAAGGCAAAGACGCGCCACCCCAAAGGGGCTTGGCTGGTGATACGGGTTTTGACGCCAAGGTGATCCACGGTGATTTCAAGTCGCTCTCGGGTACCCAGACCCAGGGCGATGTGGAATCGATGGATCTGCCCCTTTACGGGCGCATCGCTGCGGGCACACCGATTGAGGCCCTGCGCGACGAGTCTAACCGGGTTGATGTGCCAGCCAGCCTGCTCGGTCGGGGTGAGCACTATGCCCTGGAGGTTGACGGCGATTCGATGATCGACGCCGGTATTTTCGACGGCGACACGGTTCTTATCCAGCGCTGTGAGACGGCCGATAACGGCAGCATCGTCGTCGCCCTTGTCGATGATGAGGAAGTAACCCTGAAACGCCTGCGCCGCAAGGGCGAGTCGGTGGCGTTGGAACCGGCCAACATAAAATACGAAACCCGCATTTTCGGCCCCAACCGGGTCAAAATCCAGGGCCAGCTCATCGGCTTGATGCGTAAATACTAGGCGCTATTTCAAACCGCATTATTTTTTAGGCTGCTTTTTCTTTCAGCACCCTTTTTTGGCGCCCTATTCCACAATTTACACGGACTAATGATGCTTGAATTCGGCAGAAACAAGCCGAATTTTCGCTTCTTTTTATAATTTTATTAGAATTATTCAAATAATTGATTAGGATCAAAATACTTACAATTAATATGTGTGAATATGCTTGGGTAAATGAATTCTATGAATCACCGTATGAATGCCCCCCCGGAGAAGAAATGATCAATTTTCTAAAAAACGCCCTCAAAGGCGGCCCGCAGACATCAAATGAAAACCGCTGCACCAATAGGAAAATGCCAGAGAACGGCACCATGGAGATCAATGGCGGGCTCTATAATTTACGCAATTGGGGCCATGCCGGTTTTATGGTCAGTGGTGAGGCTGATTTCACCGAGGGCGATAAAGTCGCCATCAAGGTAAGCATCCCCCTTAAGGACAAGGTTCTGGAATTTGCCGGAAGCGCCATTTTAACCCGGGTCGATAAATTCAATCGCGAAGTTGCCGGGCTTTTCACTGAAATCAACCCCGAGGCAAGAATCGCCATGGAGCAGCATTTAGCCTGATCTGATCTTGCCCGGGCAATCCAGCGATCTGGCTTTGACTTAGAAGTTCAGCTCAACGAAGTTTGAGGCCAGCCAGACACCGGCCAACAGGCAGGCGACGGTGAACACAAACACCGCAACAAGAGTAGTTTGCGGGACACTCGCCCCCACTGCGCCCTCTGTTGACCCCTCTGTGCCCCCCGCCCCGTGATCGGGGCTCGTCGCCGGAACGGGATCACCGCCCATATCCATATCTCCCATATCGCCGCCCATATTCGGCGACATCATGCCATGTTTGAGGCCGCGCTTTACCATCCAGGAATTGACTGGATAGCCGACAATCGCCCCCACCGTCGCAGCGATCGACATCACCGCCCAAAAACGAGGCGAGGTTGGGTCGTCACTGCCGGGCAGATGCTCGGTCAAGATAACCATCACCGGGATCATGCCGGTCATCACCATGTTCATGGAGACGGTTTCGGCATAAAAGGTTTTGCGCACAGCAAGCAGATAATCGCCGCCCATCATGTCCTTCATGAAGAGGGCCTGAAATATAAAAAGTCCGAAGGCAAAAGCGGTGAGATATTCGACGATGAGGTCGATGCCGTTGGGATAGGTGAAATAATAAAGGGCGGCGGCGGCAACGATGATGCCGGTGGCGTCACCGGCGACGCAATGCATGATCGAACCGACGGTCTGCTTCCAATGGGCGGCAATAAACCTGTCATGGGTACCGGGCAAGGGCTGGCGGCAGGAAAGTAGATAGACCAATAACCCGATGGGGCCGGAATAGAGAACGATGAGAAACCAGGCCAGCTTCATCACGCCCATGAGCGGCGTGTTGGTGAACATGTCATAAATCAGAAAAACCAGACAACCCGCCGTCAGCAGGTACCAGAGCAGCAACATACCGTCGATCATGATCTCCCCCCTTTATGAAACGTCAGCCTTGAGAGGCTACACATTCAAGGGCGTCAACGCAAAGCACAGAAAACATAATAGGGGGGGCAACGTCCCTCTGCCCTCATCTCCAAAAAATATTTTGTAGATTAAGTATGCATTAAGGCCAATGTGCTTTATGTAGTCCTTAAATCCACCTCCATCCCAAAACGGACCAGCAGCATTTGAAAAAGCTATTGTTTTCAGCTTTTGCCGAACGCCTTTCATTTGGCACCGGCAAGGCTTCCGATCTCACCGTCATGTCGGCGGGGCGCATCAAGACCGAAATTCTTTCCGGCCTGACCGTGGCCCTGGCGCTGGTTCCAGAAGCCGTGGCCTTTTCCTTTGTCGCCGGGGTTCATCCCCTTGTCGGTCTTTACGCCGCCTTTATTGTCGGCCTGATCACCGCGCTGATCGGCGGACGGCCGGGGATGATTTCAGGCGCCACTGGTGCGCTGGCCGTTGTCATGGTGTCGCTGGTCGCCATCCACGGCATTGAATATCTGTTCGCCACAGTTGTCCTGATGGGGGTTTTGCAGGTTTTAGCTGGCATCTTCCATCTTGGAAAGTTCATCCGCCTGGTGCCCCATCCGGTGATGCTCGGTTTCGTCAACGGGCTGGCCATTGTCATTTTCCTTGCCCAGCTCACCCAGTTTCAAATTCCCGGACCCGACGGCATCAAAATCTGGATGACCGGCTGGCCCCTGGTCACCATGCTGGGACTGGTCGCCCTGACCATGGCGATCATCTGGCTGGCGCCGAAAATCACCAGTGTCATTCCCGCCCCCCTTGCCGGCATTGGCATCGTCGCCGCCATTGTCATTTTCTTTGGCATTGATGTGCCCAGGGTCGGTGATTTAGCCTCAATTAAAGGCGGCTTGCCGCTGTTCCACATTCCCATGGTTCCCCTCAACATTGAGACCCTGGAAATTATCTTTCCCTTCGCCCTGATCCTTGCTGCCATTGGGCTGATCGAAAGTCTGTTGACCTTGAACCTGGTCGGCGAGATCACCGGAAAACGCGGTGGCGCGTCCCAGGAATGTATCGCCCAGGGCGTGTCCAATACGGTCACCGGATTTTTCGGCGGCATGGGCGGTTGCGCCATGATCGGCCAGTCGATGATTAATGTAAAATCTGGCGGCCGCACCCGTCTTTCCGGTATTGCGGCGGCCTTGTTCCTGCTTGCCTTCATTCTTGTCGCATCTGGTATGATCGAACAGATCCCGCTGGCCGCCCTGGTTGGTGTCATGTTCATGGTGGTTGTCGGCACATTTGCCTGGCAGAGCCTGACCATTATTCGTCGTATTCCCCTGACCGATGTCCTGGTGATGGGACTGGTAACCGTGGTGACGGTGATGAGCGATCTGGCCATCGCGGTTGTCGTCGGAGTGATTGTGTCCGCACTTGCCTATGCCTGGAACAATGCGGCGCGTATCCACGCAATAACCCAATCAACACCGGAAGGCACCAAAGTCTATCAGATCGAGGGGCCGCTCTTTTTTGGATCAGTGCACGGGTTTACCGAGATTTTTCATCCCGACGACGACCCTGATCAAATCATTGTTGATTTCCTGAACAGCCGGGTTGTCGATCAATCGGCACTGCAAGCCATTGAGGCCCTAGCCTTGAAATACGAGGCTTTGGGAAAGACGCTCCATCTTCGTCATCTGTCCCCCGATTGCCACCAGCTTCTTAAGCGCGCTGGCCAGCTTATGGAGGATTCCGATGATGATCCGGATTATGCTTTGGCTGTCGATTACAGCGTTAAAACCGGTATTCTCGGCGGTGGCCATTAGGCCGTGATGAGTTTGAGGGAACAAGATGAGCGATAAACCAGAGCTTGAAAAGCGGCTTTTAGACATGGAATCCCACCTGGCCCACCAGGAAGGGACGATCCAGGATCTCAGCGACATCATCGCCGGCCAGAGCCAAACCATCACTGCCTTGAGCGATAAAGTTGAGCGCCTCAAAGAGCGTCTGCTCGCTTTGGAAGACGATGTTCGCAACCCCCAGGCCAAGGACGCCCCACCGCCCCATTATTAAGCGGCACAGGTCGCAATAAATCGGCGAACCGATCCATGCCGGACAAATTAGGGGACTCATCGCCTTTGTGGAATGCCCTTCTAGGTTTTATCGATATCGTATTCCCCGCCAATACCGACGATCTCATGGATCGGCACCGGTCGCGGTAATCCCTTCAACTGAACATTCAGGCTTCCAGCCGTGCGGACGATATCGCGAACCTCTTCATGGGTGGGGTCGGATGCGAAAATCTGACCGCCGCTCGCCATTCCTTCAATCCTGGCCGCCAAATTAACGATAGACCCGATAACACTGTATTTGACCCGCATTTCCGAGCCGATATTTCCGGCAACCGCCTCCCCGGAACTGAGACCGATTCCCATCGTTAACTCTGGTAGGTTTCTCCCCGTAACTTCTGCATTAACGGCGGCCATTATATTTTGCATTTCGACGGCACATGCCACGGCGCGTGCCGCGTCATTGGGTTTATTGACGGGAACGCCGAAAACAGCCATCAAAGCATCGCCGATAAAGTTGTCTATGCTGCCGCCATATTTCATAACAACCTCCGTCATCGTTCCCAAAAAGACATTGAGCGTATCGACGACTTCTTCTGGTGATAACTTTTCCGACATCGGCGTGAAACCCCTTAAGTCGGCCATCAACACGGTGATGTTACGGCGATCACCGCCCAACGTCAGGGGGCCGTCATTACTGAGAACCGCCTCGGCGACTTCATTGGTGACGTATTGGCCGAACACCTTTTTGATAAATTCGTTGCGCAGGTAGAGGTCTTCATAGGCACTGCTTTTCTCAAGGGTGAGCGCAAGTTCACCAGCGACCTGTGAAAAAAGTTCAATATGCTGATCCCGGTAGGCATCGGGCTGACAACTGGAGAAGAAAATAAAACCTATCGCCGTGCCCCGGGCGACCAGCGGGCAAGTCAGATTGGATTGAATGCCTTCCTTCACCATTAATCGGGTGGAGTGAGATTCCGGATGGCTTTCCAGATACTCACCCAGATTGTTGAGTATCCGCGGCTCCCTGTTATTGGCGATTTCCTGTAAACTGCTGCCTTCGAGGGGAGTGGCATACCCCTTGCCGAGAAGGACGAGTTCGTATTCGGCGCGACTCCATTGCGCACGAACAAGGGTACGCCCTGATTTGCCTTGTTCAATCAGGGCGACGTCAATACGGTCATAGGGTATGAGCGTTTTGAAATTATCAAAAACATGGTCGAGCACTTCACTGAAAAACATTCCGGAATTAACCCGTTCCGTAATTTCATTAAGCGCATTTATTTCCGCGAATTTATGATCCAGCCGAGTCCCCAGGGCGACCATCGCATCGCCCATATCCTTGATCATGACGGGCCCAAGATTTGAAAACTCTCTCTGCGACTCGTCGGGAACCATGTCGAGTGCGGCGCGCCGGAAAATCTGAGTGCGCCTTTCATCGCCCGTCTTATTTTCATGATTCTGCAATTGATCGCGCAGCGCCACGATTAAGCTGTTCTTCTCATCCATTCTGGATTCGAGCGCAGAAATCTCGGTTTTTAAATAGCGTATGGTTTCTTTTCGATTTGTCATATTTAGACTTTTCTGAACAATCGTTGAGCAGGGCAAAGATCAGTCAGCCATCGCCAGACCAGTCTAGACGATTATAGGGTAAAGTCATCTATCGGCTCCGTCTCTTCCTGCCACCCTCTTCTTCTTAAATCCCCGTTGCGGCACCCAGGGCCGCGCGCCGCGCAGGTCGCGAGCGTTTTCCACCCGCAGACCGGAAGGCCCCTGATCATTAAGCCAGATGGCATAAGCGCCGTTGCGCCACAGATCAAAACGGTCGATGACGACACGCGGCGTTGAGCAATCAATACGCACCGGCACCGGGGCGATCAAAACATCGGCGAAATGGCAATCTTCCATCAACGCCCCCTCTCCTTTAACCAGCGCCACAATTTGATTCTCCGCCCGGTAAAGACAGCCCAAACTGTCACAGGAAAGACGACCATCGGCACTGATCCCGCTTTTCGGCCAGGCCAGCGCATGCGTCGCCCCGGTCAGTTCCAGCCAGTCCCCAGCCGTGCGGCGCTCACGCTTCAGGGAATTGAGCAGCCAGTCATCATCTACGCCCCGCACACCCATCAACCGGCCATCGCCGGAGACCAGAACGTCCGGCGGCATCGTTATGAGAGGTGAGAGAAGACCGAGAATAACCAGCGGCAGGCCGAAAAGTCGCCAGCGGTGACGCCAAAGGCAGAGCCACAGGCCGCCGATAACAATGAGGGCAAAGCCCCAATCGGCCATGGCGGCGACATTAAGGCTGGCACCGGGCCAGGACGAGACTTCTTTTGCCGTGGCAATAACCAGATCAATCCCCCAGCCCATCGGTTTCAACGCCAGAAATTCGAGGCCAAAGGGCATCAGCAGAAAGCCGAGAATGCCCCAGGGCATAATCCACAATGCGGTGAACGGCACGGCGATCATATTGGCCGCCAGACCGAAAATGGCAATGCGGTTGAAATGATAAAGCGCAAAAGGCGACGTGGCGAGACTGGCAACCAGGGTCGTTATCATCACGCCGCCGAGATAAAACCCGGCCATCCGCAGGCCAGCCAGTGAGGGATGGTGATCGCCACCCCCGGCCTCACGCAGAGCCGAAAACTTGCCTCGCCCGGCCTCATAAACAGCGACCAGAGCGATCACGGCGGCAAAAGACATCTGGAAACTCGCCCCGAGCAGACTATCAGGGGCGAACAGCAGGACAATCACCGCCGCCAAGGCCACCAGACGCATGGAAATGGCAGTGCGGTCGATAAGAACCGCCAGCAGAACCAGGGCCGTCATCAAAAAGGCGCGCTGGGTGGGGATCGTCGCCCCGGAGATAAAGAGATAGGCGAGAGCGCCGAGCCCGGCGAGAATTGCCGCCCATTTCTTGATCGGATAGTGAAGGGCGAGCTTTGGCACGGCAGCAAAACCGGCGCGACTGGCAAAAAACAGCAAGCCGGCAACTAACCCCATGTGCAAACCGGAAATGGCGAGAAGATGGGCCAGACCGGATTGCCGCATGGCAACCAGAACCGGCTCTGAAATGCCGCCTCGCAATCCCGTCAACAACGCCGCCCCCATGGCACCTGACTCGCCGCCGATAGCATCGCGGATACGTTGTGCCAGCCGCATACGCAGACCCGACAAAGCCAGTTCGGTCGGTGTGCCTGTTGGGGACGGGGCAAGCAGATGCGGTGCCCCAAGGCTATAGCCAAAAGCACCGATCTGCTTGAACCAGGCCCAGCGCTGAAAATCAAAAGAGCCCGGCATCACCGGGCCCGACGGCGGCAAAAGCACGGCGCGAAGGCGGACCTGATCGCCGGGGCTGAAAACCGGGGCCTTGCTGCGTCCGCCGATCCGCACCCGCTCGGGCATAATCCCCTTCACATAGGCTGGAAATTTAAGCTCGTCGAGAAGCAGCCGCAGACCCTTTTCACGCGGTTCGGCCGAGACCACCCGGCCTTCGAGCATTATCGGGCCGAGACGCTTTTCGAG
>JABJES010000047.1 GCA_018663165.1 Rhodospirillaceae bacterium | reverse complement strand
CCTCGCGAAGGCTTTCCTCGACTTGGGCGAACTGTTCTTCCTCAACCTCCGCTAATACCTCTTCGGCCTCTTCTTCAGTCACTTCCTCGGCCTCATCGGGAAGCATGACGGCGATCCCCGGGGCCGAACGGTCCTCGGTCATGGCGCCCTCTGTGGCGACGGATTGTCCCGACATCATGCCTTCGCCGCCGGTGGTGGACTGGATGGCGCCCGGTGTGGGGGAAAAGTAGTCGGCCAGACCCTGGCGCTGATCCTCGGTGGTGGCGTTCAACAGCCAGAGGAGGAGGAAAAAGGCCATCATGGCGGTAACAAAATCGGCGTAGGCAACTTTCCACGCACCACCGTGATGGGCCGCATGCCCACCTTTTTTGACTTTTTTGACGATTACTGAATCGTCTTGGGCCATTTCTTGTTCCTGCTAGGCGCTAGCGGCGGGGGGGGCGGCTCCCGGCGTGGGAAGATTTTCAACGGCGTCCTCTACTTCGTAGAAGGTAGGACGGACGTTGGAAAAAAGACTCTTGCGGGCAAATTCGATTGAAACGGCGGGCGCATATCCCTGCACATAGGCAATCAAACCCTGCTTCATGCAGTCGTAATATTTTTGATCGGCTTCGATGACATTTTTTACCGCCGAGGCCGTCGGTGCGACGAAGCCGTAGGCCACCAGCACACCGAGAAAGGTGCCGACCAAGGCGCCACCGATCGAAACGCCGAGAACTTCGGGCGGCTCTGAGATCAGGCCCATGGTGTGAATAACACCCAGCACGGCGGCGACGATGCCAAGGGCAGGCAGGCCGTCGGCCATGGTCTGGATGGAATCGGGGAGGCGTGCTTGTTCGGCGTGGTGGGTTTCAAGCTCAATATCCATCAATGCCTCAAGCTCAAAAGCATTTTCGGTGCCGAGCGTGAACAGGCGTAGATAATCGCAAAGGAAGGCGACCGCATGGTGATCTTCCATGAATCCAGGAAAGGATTGAAAAATCTCACTTTCTTCCGGGTTTTCCACATGGGTTTCAAGGGCCAGCATGCCTTTGGATTTGGCCAGCTTGAAGATGGTGAACAGCAAGCCGAGAAGCTCAAGATAGCTCTCCTTGTTGTATTTAGCACCCTTGAGAAGCATTACTGGCGTCGATGCGAACTGGCTGAGAAGCTCTTTTGGGTTGGCCGTAATATAGGCGCCGAGTGCAGCGCCACAGATGATGACCACTTCAAAGGGCTGCCATAAAATTTCCAGATGCCCGCCGGCACCCATATAGCCGCCGAAAACGCAGACAATAACAATTACGGATCCGACGATTACGAGCATTCGATAAATACTTTCGCCAAAAGAAAGTTAGTCCTGAGAAACATTGTCTCCCAACATCTTATTGTTTTTAATCCCTAAAATTAAGCTAACTTTATCATAAATCTGCATTTTTTTGTCTCTGATTAATTAATTTATGACTAAGCGTAGAGAAAAATCTGAAGATCGGCGACATTTGTGCCGGTTGGCCCGGTCATGAGCAAATCCTGTGCCTTCTCAAGAGCGTGATAGGAATCGTTATTGTCGAGAAAATCCGACGGGTCACACTCTTGCGCCCGCATACGGGTGAGAGTGCCGGGATCAACCAGTCCGCCAGCGGCATCGTTGGGGCCGTCGCGACCATCTGTGCCGCCGGAAAGGAAGACCCAATTGCCGATCAGCCCAATTTTTTCGGCAGCAAGCGCGAAGGCGAGCGCCATTTCCTGATTGCGACCGCCCAGGCCATTACCTTTCAGGGTAACGGTCGTTTCGCCGCCGGTAACAAGGGCAAAAGGCTTGTTTGAGCTTTGCGCCACACACTCCAGAGCCTTTAGAGCCAACGTATCGGCGGCCTCCCTGGCTTCGCCGCAAAGCGGATAATCGGAAATTTTGCCCTCGAAATTCTTGTCCGCTGCGTTGAGAAGAGCGTGGACGCTGACTGTATTGCTGCCGATCAGATGATGGCTGACAGAGCGGAAAAGGGGATCACTTTCATCCGGAGTGTCGGGAATATCCCCTGCCATGCCTGCTTTGAGACGGGTGCGGACAATGGCCGGAACTTTTTCCCAGATATCATATCGTTTGAGGATATCAACTGCATCCTTGAAGGTGGTCACATCGGGAACCGTCGGACCGCTGGCGATGGTGGAAAGGTCGTCGCCGATCACATCGGAAAGAATTAAGGCATGAAGGTCGGCCGGTGCGGCCATGTTTGCCAGACCACCGCCCTTGAGTTTTGAGAGATGTTTTCGCACGCAGTTCATATCATTGATCGACGCGCCGCAAGCCAGCATCAGATCAGTGGTGGCAACCTTGTCCTCAAGGTTCAATCCGTCCGCAGCCAGAGGGAGCAGAGCAGAACCGCCGCCGCTGACCAGCACCAGAACGAGATCATCTTTGGTTGCGGCGCGTGCGATTTCGGCGATTTTGGTGGCTCCGGCAACGCCGTTGACGTCGGGCAGGGGATGACCGGCGGCAATGACCTCAAAGCCTGGAATGGAAACATCGGCATTTTCATAATTGGTCACGATAATGCCCGGCGTTTGAAGGAGATTGTTGGGGATGATCTCTGCCGCAGCTTGGGCCATGGCGATAGCTGCCTTGCCGAAAGAGAGGATAAAAACGCGCTTCCACTGGCCTTCACGGGGTTTTTCCTGGGCGTTCGGCGACAGCGGATGGGGCGAGAAAACGGGCTGGCCATCCCGGCATGAAAGAACCGCAGCAACGGCACGGGCCGGATCGGCCGCATCGATACCGGCCTGGAAGATGGTCCTGGCCTGATCGCGCAAGCGGTTGGTTGTCGTCTGATCTGAGGTCATGATTGTTGTTTTATTCGCTCTGGCAGGTGAAACGCTATCAAAAAATGACCCGCCGCCGGGAACCGGCAGCGGGTGCAAAATAAAGTATCTGTGTCGCCTCGCAGATCAGGCAACGCGGTCTTTTGGTCGTCTGCCTTTAAAGAAGGCTTTGATATTGTCAACAACCCGGAAACCCATGGCTTCGCGGGTCTCAAGGGTGGCGCTGCCAAGATGGGGAAAGAGAACCGCATTCTCCATCTTCAAAAGTGCCGCCGTAACGGTTGGTTCGGCTTCGAAAACATCCAGGCCAGCACCGGCAATCGCGCCACTTTTCAATGCCTTGACCAGAGCTTTTTCGTCCACAACGTCGCCTCGTGCCGTATTGATGAGAAAGGCGGATTTCTTCATCTTTTTCAGCTTGGTCGTATTAATAAGGCGACGGGTTTCAGGGGTTGAAGGACAGTGGAGGGAAACGAAATCAGCCTCCTTCAAAACCGCATCAACGGAAGAGCGGGAAACCGCCTTGACCGCCTTGGCGGAACTCTTGTCGGCCAGGTAGGGGTCGAAGAAAACGATCTTCATGCCAAAACCATGATGGGCCTTGTGGGCCATGGCCTGGGCAATCCTTCCAAAACCGATCAGACCAAGGGTCTTGCCGGTTACCTTGGCTCCCATCATGTGGGTCGGGCGCCATCCGGTCCATTTCTTGTTACGGACATGACGTTCACCTTCGCCACCGCGACGGGCAACGGACAGCATCAGGGTCATGGCAATATCAGCCGTGCAATCGGTAAGAACCTCCGGCGTATTAGTGACGGCAAGGCCCTCTCTTTTAGCAGCGGCAATATCGATATTATTGTAGCCAACGCCAAAGTTACCGATAATCCGCGCCTGCTTTCCAGAAACGGACAGTACCTCGTCCGATATCTTGTCGGTTACGGTCGGTAAAAGGGCGTCAGCAGTCCTTAAGGCCCGCTGCAACTGAGCGACAGACATAGGTTTGTCGCTCTTGTTCAGGCGAACGTCAAAATGCCGTTTTAGTTCCTTTTCAACGGCTTCTGGCCATTTACGGGTAACAACAACGGTCGGTTTGCCGCGCCGGATCGCAGTTTTCTTTGTTGCGGCAGTTTTTGCTTTCACCTTTCGCTTGGCGGGAACTTTCTTTGTAGCCTTGCGCTTTGCCGTCATTTCCGTTTGGTCGCCTTTCTCTTCGTCGCCGTTTTTTTCTTTTTGGCGGCTGGTTTTTTCTTAGCAGCCGTCTTTTTGGTCACTCTCTTTTTGGCGGCGGGCTTTTTCTTGGCAGCCGTCTTCTTGGTCACTCTCTTTTTGGCGGCTGGTTTTTTCTTAGCAGCCGTCTTTTTGGTCACTCTCTTTTTGGCGGCTGGTTTTTT
>JABJES010000054.1 GCA_018663165.1 Rhodospirillaceae bacterium | reverse complement strand
CGGTCTTGCCGCCGACCGAGCTGTCGACTTGGGCAAGCAAGGTCGTTGGTGCCTGAACGAAGTTAATTCCACGCAAGGTAACGTTGGCGGCAAATCCGGTGATATCGCCGATGACACCGCCGCCCAGTGCGATCAAGGTGGTCTGGCGCTCGACCTTGAGATCGAGGAGTTTCTCGACCAGTCCTTGTAAGTGGGAAAAATCCTTTGTTCCCTCGCCATGGGGCAGAACAATTTCCGAATGATCGATGGCGGCACCATCAAGCGCTCGGGTCAAGGTGGCGAGATGAAGATCCGCCACATTGTCGTCGGTGATAATAATGGCGCGCTTTTGGGCCAGAATGGGAGAGAGAATTTCCCCGGCATTTGCCAGAATTCCGGTGCCGATGAGGATGTCGTAACTGCGCGGGCCAAGGTCGACTCGTACGGTTTGAACGTCGGTCGTCGTCATCGGGCAGTTCCTTGCGCGTCGTCGTTCAGATTAGTCTTGTCGGGTCTGGATTCGAGATATGATTTCACGGCGTTATAAGCATTTTCCACGGTCACTTCCGGGGGGGCGTCAACGGAATCGACGATAATCTCGGCTTTCTCATAGACAGGGTATCGTTCGGCAATCAGTTTCTCAAGGATTTGACGAGGATCGCCTTTTTTTAAAAGCGGTCGGGTGTTGCGGCGAAGAACCCGGCTCAGCAACAGGTCGATATCGGCTCGTAACCAAATCGAAATGGCTTTTTCCTTAATCAGGTGGCGAGTTTCTTCATCCATGAAAGCGCCGCCGCCGGTGGCCAGGACATGGATCGGCATATCAAGCAGGCGGGAAATAACCCGCCGTTCACCGTCGCGAAAGGCGGCTTCGCCGTGAACGTCGAAGATTTCTGAAACACTGCACCCGGCCGCTTCGGCAATCTCACTATCGGCGTCGGTAAAGGGAATATCGAACCGTTCGGCCAGTTGCCGGCCAATGCAGGTCTTTCCAGCGCCCATCATGCCGATCAGGACAATCGTCTTGGGCAGGGGAAGGGAAGAGGGAGAAGCCATCATTCTGGCAAAAGATTCCTGATAATCTATTCGAACGAGGCCCGGCAATCCAAACAAGGCCCGACTCTTAAAGTGGCACCCATGGCGGTGTCTGTCTTGTTGAATCGGTCAACGATGGCCGATAGACTGCCGTATTCTCGCCACAGTAAGAATTTATCACACACATTAGGGTCGGACACCAGTCTCCGTTGCCGGTGGGTATGGGGACAAGTTTAAGGCGTGCGATTTTTTTTAAGGGGAGCCGGTATAACCTGCCGGAACCCAGGAATAAAGAGCGGAAAAAGACCGATGACAAAAATTGCCCGAATGATCTTTGTTCTTATTTTTGCTGGTATTACGGGGGCTTTTATTTTTCTGGCGACCTGGGATATTCCAGCACCTTCCTCGACGGTTGAAAAAGTTTTGCCTGATGACAGCTTCCCGAACTGAAGGTCAATCCATGTTGAGGTTTTCCAAGGTGTCGAAAAATTTCCGATCTTCAGGGGAGAGGCTTCGATCCCCTTTGATGTTTGCCGTCGCCATTTTGACCCTGGCGGGCCTGATGGCTGGGAGCGAGGCCTGGGCCGGGTTTTCATCTCCCTCTGAAACTGCCGCGCCCCGGCCCTTGGCACCGCCAAAGAAGAAGCCTGAGGCAATGCCTTCTCCCCGTCCCCTTCTATTGCGGGAAAAAGCGCCCCCGGTCGAGGAGCCCCATCCAGACGTGCCAACCCCTGGCGCTCCGGTGAAGATTGAGATGGAAGTGGAAAGTCTGGAAACAATCGATCCCGATTCGGTTGGCGTTCTGGATGAAAATGAGGGCGGATTTGGCGCAGATATGTGGGCCGCCACGTCGCGGCCTCTGATCGAGCATCTGTTGCCGCGGCTCCCCGTCAGAACGGCTTCAATGGCAAAACAGGATCTTATCCGTCGCCTGTTGCTGTCCACTGCTTCGGTTCCGGCAGGTCCGGCGTCAGGGCCCAGCCTTCTCTCCCTGCGGGTTGAGCGGTTGATGGAGATGGGGAACATGGCGGCTGTAAACGAGTTATTGCGACTTGCCCGACCCCAATTGACGGACGAAACTCTGTTGCTGGCCCACCTCGATAATCTGTTGCTGGTCAACGATAGTGCGGGGGCTTGTTCCCAGATAAGGGCGGTTATTTCGCAATATCAGGATATCTACTGGCGCCGCACCCTTTTGTTCTGCCAGGCGCTCAGCGGCGAGCACGAACGCGCCCGGCTCGGTCTTTCCCTGATGCGCGAGCGCGGTGAAGAAGACCCGGTCTTT
>JABJES010000048.1 GCA_018663165.1 Rhodospirillaceae bacterium | reverse complement strand
GCTTTCTCACCGCGCGACAAATCTCCTCAGCCGAAAAATGGCGATTACCATTACTAAAAACCAGCTTTGCCAACAACTTCCGCTGCCGGGTCGGGCGCAAGCCAGCATTAATTAAACCATTGATAATAAACGATAAATTACTGCCTTCAGAAACCATACCTGTGAGCTCCCTGATCCTTTACTGGTGTCACAACCTCCATTCCGGTGGGGGAGCAAGGCCCCAATTCATACCGGAAATGAGATCATGAGCTATGAAAATTAATATGCCCCTAATAACCTTGGAAAAACGTGACCCTGGTTACAGAATCTTCTTTTATTCAGGCTTATTATGGGCGGAATATATATCGTCATTCAAAATACCGGGGTTAGATCATTTCCTTGAAAAGCCGTAAAAAAATATGGGCCTTATCAGCCGCCCTGCTGGTTGCTGCAAGCACTCTGGCCATTGCCCAGAGTGTCACGCAATTTATCGGCGCCGCCAGCCATGTCATCGGTGTCGTTACCGCCATCCACCCCGGCGGCAAAACACAGGCCGTGACCCTCAATGACAAGATTGTTCAGGATGAAACCCTGACAACCGGGGCCGATGGAGGCGTCCATCTGGTCTTTCTCGACGAGACGGTTCTGCGTATGGGAGAAAACAGTCAATTAACGATTGATGCTTTCATCTATGACCCGTCGACCAAGGAGGGAATCAACGCGCTGGAATTCAATATCGGCGCTTTTCGATTTATCACCGGAAAAATGGCCAAAAAGGGCATATCCATGAAGCTCCCGACGGGTATTCTCGGGGTGCGCGGCACCGATCTGGAAGTCATTGTCGATAATAGCGGTGACATTCTGATCGGCGTAAACAAAGGAAAAGGCGTCTATACCTCGCCCATCACCGGCCAGACCATTGAAATTCCCGCCGGTATGCAGGCGGTAATCAACATTTTAGGGATCACGCTGAGCCCCTGGAGCGGCGGTTCTCTGAGCAACGATACGGCCCTGGCCGATCCCGAACCCGGCAATGAACGCCCTAATCTGCAGGAGATTATCGGGGTGCCGCCCCAAATCATCCAGCCAATGTCACCGACAATGCCGCCGGTTGATATCCATCCACCACAGATGCCGCCACAGATGCACCAATACTAGAGAACGCCGGAAAACTTGGGCCCCGGACTCAAGGTCCTGTGATTTCCTCCACCGAGGCAATTCCCGGCAGCGATTTCAAATCGGCAATAAAAGCCGGTGTCAGGCTATAACGCGCCTTAAGCGCCATCTCTACTTCTTTTGGCAAGGCTTCGCCCTGCACGTCACCCTGCACGTCGCCCTGTGCCGGAATATCGAAAACGAGACTGACCCGGCCACGCCCATTGCGATGATCCTTAAGAGCATCTTTAAGAGTCTCGACCGCTTCCTCGTCGGCAAGACGGATAATGAATGTCGCCTCAGCATCCGCCGCTGCCTGATCCAGCGCCGCGATGGACTGCACCGTCAGTCGGGGCGCATCCGCATCCATCCGCGCCTCGACAGAGAGCAAGACGGGGGTGCCAATCTCCAACAGGTCCTGAGCCGAAGACAAGGTTTCGGAAAAAACCGTGACTTCATAGCCACCGCCTGAATCTGACAGGCCAAGGAAGGCATAGCGGTTCCCCTTGCCCGATATACGTTCCTTTTTAGCCGTCACCGTTCCCGCCAACCTGAGCTTTGTTTCACCGGGATGTCTGGACAAATGGGTGGCCACATCGACACCCCGGATAACCCCAAGGCGCTGCAGATAATCCGTATAGACATCCAGCGGATGGGCGGAGAGGTAAAAACCAAGGGCTTCGAGTTCATGCTGGAGCCGGGCGCTCGCCGTCCAGTCTCGCGCCTGCGGAGGCGTAAACTCTGGCTCGGGAATACCCCCCTCGCCGCCGAACAGACTTACCTGGGAAGAATTCCGGGCCTCTGCAGCAGCACCAGCGAGATGAGTCATTGCCGGAATCGCCTCAAAAGCCCGGCCCCGGTTTGGCTCCAAACTGTCAAACGCCCCGGCATAGACAAGGTTTTCAAGCTGGCGCTTGTTGATAACCTTGGTATCAAGACGCCGGGCAAAGTCGGCAAGGCTGGCAAAGTGATCGTTCGTATCGCGGTCCTTCACCAGTTCGGCCATCGCCTGTTCGCCGACATTCTTGACCGCCCCCAACGCATAGCGGATGCCGCTTAACTGATCGCTCATCTCGACCGAGAAAACAGCGTCCGAACAATTGACGTCAGGGGGCAATACGGGAATACCGAGACGCAACGCCTCTTGACGGAAGAGGTTGAGCTTATCCGTATTATTCATGTCGAGCCTCATCGAGGCCGCCAGAAATTCGACCGGGTAATTGGCCTTTAGATACGCCGTCTGATAAGCCACCAGCGCATAGGCGGCGGCATGGGATTTGTTGAACCCGTAACCGGCAAATTTATTGACCTGGTCAAAGACCTGATTGGCCTTAGTCTCGGTTACGCCACGGGCAACGGCCCCTTCAACGAAATCCTTACGCTGGGCATCCATCTCAGACTGGATTTTTTTACCCATAGCGCGGCGCAGAAGGTCGGCGCTGCCAAGAGTATAGCCAGACAGAACCTGGGCGATTTGCATGACCTGTTCCTGATAGATCATGATGCCGTTGGTTTCCTTGAGAATGTCTTCCAAACGATCATCCATATAATCGGGCGCCTCATGGCCATGCTTGCACGCGATGTAACTGGGGATGTTATCCATCGGGCCCGGCCGATAAAGGGCGACAACGGCGATGATATCCTCGAAACGATCAGGCTTTAGCCCGCGCAGAACCTCGCGCATGCCCGCACTTTCAAGCTGGAACACACCCACCGTTTCGGCGCGGCCCAGCATGTCATAAGTGGCCGGGTCATCAAGAGGAATGACCGAGAGATCAATCTCAGGGCCGCTGCCACCATCACGTTCGCGAATAAGCTCAACCGCGCGGGCCAGCACCGTCAGTGTCTTGAGACCGAGAAAATCGAATTTAACAAGCCCCGCCAGTTCAACGTATTTCATCGAGAACTGGGTTACCGGCATATCCGAACGGGGATCGCGGTAAAGAGGCACAAGTTCATCAAGGGAACGGTCGCCGATGACGACACCGGCGGCATGGGTCGAGGCATGGCGGTACAGCCCTTCCAGGGCGATTGCCATATCCATCATGCGGGCAACCATCGGGTCTTCACGACGGGCCTGCTGGAGCTGCGGCTCCTTATCGATGGCCCTGTCCAAAGGCACCGGATCAGCCGGGTTATTGGGCACCAATTTGCAGATCCGATCAACCTGTCCATAGGGGAGCTGCAGCACCCGGCCGACATCGCGCAGGGCGGCGCGCGCCTGCAAAGACCCAAAGGTAATAATCTGGGCGACATGGTCGTGGCCGTATTTATCCTGAACATAACGAATGACCTCATCGCGACGGTCCTGACAGAAATCGATATCGAAATCCGGCATTGAGACACGTTCGGGATTGAGAAAACGTTCGAACAGAAGACCGAAGCGCAGAGGGTCGAGATCGGTAATGGTCAGCACCCAGGCGACCAGGGAACCGGCACCAGAACCACGCCCAGGGCCAACGGGAATGCCTTGCCCCTTGGCCCATCGGATAAAATCGGCAACGATCAGGAAATATCCGGAAAAACCCATTTTTATAATGGTTTCAAGCTCATATTCAAGGCGGTGGTGATAGTGTTTGGCCGCTTTATGGCGCGCCTCTTCATCCATCCCGGAATTATAGACATGGGCCTCCAGCCGCTCTTTGAGACCTTCTTCGGCCAGCCCGCGCAGGGCATCGGCCTCGTTCTGGGTCTCTGGAACCGGAAAGGAGGGCAGCATTGGATCACGAGGGCTTGGAAACCAGGCGCAGCGACGCGCAATGACAAGGGTGTTGTCCGCCGCCTCGGGCAGATCGGCAAATAGGGCCCGCATCTCAGGCGCTGTCTTGAAACGGTGTTCCGGAGTCAGGTGGCGGCGATCTTCTTCGGCCAGAAAACGGCCATCGGCAATACAGAGAAGAGCATTACCGGCCTGATGCATGGCGGCATCGGCAAAAAACGCCTCGTTGGTGGCGACCAGCGGCAGATCATGGGTATAGGCGAGATCAAGAAGTGCCGGCTCAATGCGGGTCTCGATTTCGAGCCCGTGACGCATCAGTTCCACATAGAGACGGTTGGGGTAAATATCAGCCAAACGCTTTAATATGGCCTCGGCCGCATCAAGCTGTTCTTCGGCAAGAAGACGGCCGACCGGGCCTTTGGGCCCGCCGGTAAGGGCGATCAGTCCGCCATTTAAGCTTTCCAGATCTTCGAGTGATATTTGTGGTGTTTCGCCGGAATCGGTTTCAAGAAAGGCGCGACTGACCAGCTTGATGAGATTTGCGTAGCCGGTTTCATCCTGAACCAGAAGAACCAGCTGGTCTGGATCAGGGACGCGACCACCATTGGCGGGGTTTGCTCTATCCTCGCGTCTGAGCGCAATTTGGCAGCCGATGATCGGTTGAACCCCGGCCTCCGGCGCTTTGAGCGAGAATTCCATCGCACCAAACAAATTGCTGGTATCGGTAACGGCGACCGCAGGCATGGAATTGGCCGCACAAAGATCCACCAGATCCTTGATCTTGATCGCCCCTTCCAAAAGGGAATAGGCGGAATGAACGCGCAGGTGAATGAAATCGGCATGGGTCATTGGAAGACCGAGAATTTCACACTCAAGGCCGAATGTCAGCAGCCGCAAGGCGCGATATCAGAGTTATCCACAGAAAAATATCACCCCAGGGGAAAACAGCCCCAATTCCGGGATCAGCCCGGCACCAGCAACCCATCCTCAAGGCGGACAATGCGGTCCATACGGGCCGCCAGTTCCGGGTTATGGGTGGCGATCAGAGCCGAAATGCCGGTTTGGCGCACAAGAGCGACGGTTTCAGCAAAAACCTTGTCGGCAGTATGAGTATCGAGGTTGCCCGTCGGCTCATCGGCAAGCAGAACCGACGGCAGATTGGCAATCGCACGAGCGATAGCGATGCGCTGTTGCTCACCGCCTGAAAGCTGCGCCGGGCGGTGTTCGGCGCGATCAGAAAGCTGCATCATTTCCAGAAGCTCATTTGAGCGCCGCCGCGCCTCGCCTCGACCCAGTCCGGCGATCATCTGGGGCAGCATGATGTTTTCAAGAGCAGAGAATTCCGGCAACAGGTGATGAAACTGATAGACGAAACCGATCCGGTGACGCCGCACGGCTGTGAGCTGATCGTCATTAAGGCGCGAACAGGGCATTCCCTCAATCTCGATCTCGCCAGAATCGGGCCGTTCAAGCAGGCCGGCGATATGTAGCAAGGTCGATTTTCCCGCACCACTGGGCCCGACAAGGGCAACGATTTCGCCACGACGAATTTCAAGCGAGGCACCGCGCAATACCTCGATGCGCGTCGGCCCCTGATCAAAACCGCGCTGGATATGCTGCAAAGAGAGCGCTGTTTCGCTCTCAAGAGAATGGCTAATTGGCATCTCACTCATAGCGCAAGGCCTCTACCGGATCGAGCCGGGCCGCCCGCCAGGACGGATAAAGGGTAGCGAGGAATGTGAGAACCAGCGCCATGATTGTGATGATGACGACCTCGGACGGGTCAACAATAGCGGGGAGTTTGGAGAGGAAATAAATTTCCGCAGCGAAAAGTTCGGTGCCGGTAAGGGCTTCAATCCAGCCGCGCAAGGTCTCAATATTATGACAAAAGGCGAGACCTAGAGCGAGACCGGCCAGTGTACCGGCAGCACCGATGGTCGCTCCGCTCATGAAGAAAATACGCATCACCGCCCCGCGTGTCGCGCCGAGCGTACGCAAGATGGCAATATCACCGCTCTTGTCCTTAACCAACATGATCATACTGGAAATGATGTTAAAGGCGGCAACGACGATGATCAGGGTCAAGATCAGGAACATGACGTTGCGTTCCACCTGAATAGCGTTGAAAAAACTGGCATTGGCCTGCTGCCAATCGAAAAGCCGGAAGCCACCGCCGATAGACTTGCCAATCCGGTCCCGGAAATTTTTTATCTGATCAGGATCGTCCGTGATTACTTCAAGCGCTGTAACCTTTGATTTCAGGCGAAAGAAAATCTGTGCCGCCTCAAGAGGCATAAAAATAAAGGTACTGTCATACTCGTACATGCCGACATCAAAAGTGGCGGCGATCTTATAGGCGCGCATACGGGGAATTGAGCCGAATGCCGTCGATGAGGTGGTTGGCGAGATCAGGGTCACCCCGTCACCGGACCGAACCCCGAGCTTTCGCGCCAGCCGTGAGCCCATAATGATCGAATCTTCACCGCCGAAGTCAGCCAAGGAACCGGATTTAATGTTTTCCGCAAGGATCAAATGATCGCGCATATCCTGCGGTCGGATGCCACGCACCAGAGCGCCCGAGGCGTGACCTTTGGACGTCGCCATCACCTGGCCTTCGATAAAGGGCGTCACCGAAACGATGCCGGAAAGGTCGCGCAATTTAGCCGCGACAGGATCAAAGCCGGTCATCCCCTCGCCACGCTGATCGTGAACGGCGATATGGCCGTTGAGGCCGAGAATGCGAGTCATCAGTTCCTCACGGAAACCGTTCATCACCGACATGACGATAATCAGCGTTGCCACCCCAAGCGCGATACCGAGAAAGGAAAATCCGGCGATTACCGAGATGAACCCTTCCTTGCGACGGGGCCGCAAATAGCGCATTGACACCATACGTTCGAAATTCTGTATCAAAGCCGCTGTCTCCTGACAGTCATGGTTTAGGCAGTCCGTTGCGGGCAAGATCTAGAAGAGCCGGAGAAGCATCCTCGATACGCCCGGAATCAAATGGCGGTTCGGGCGCATATTCAAGCAGGAGTTGAATGGCCCGGGCCACCTCTTCGCCGCCGATACGAGCGGCAAGGGTGAGCGCCATGTCGATCCCCGCCGACACACCCGCCGAGGTGATGATCTTACCGTCCTCGACGACCCTGGCGGTTACCGGCGTTGCGCCGTATTGGGCGATCATTTCCATGGCCCGCCAATGGGTGGTTGCCTTGCGACCTTCCAAGAGACCTGCAACGGCGAGGATTTGTGCCCCGGTACAGACCGATACAGTAAACCGCGTCGTTTTATCCATGGCGCAAACCCAGTCGGTCACTTGACTGTTGAGAGCCAAGGCATCAGAGCCCGGCCCACCGGGAATGATCAGAATATCGGCTGACGTTACCTCATCGATTGAGCTGTCGGCCTGAAGGGCCAGTGTGCCCGATGTGGTGCGCTGCAACCCCTGGGTTGGACCAACCATGCGAATTTTGGCGCCGGGCAGACGACCAAAAACATCGAAGGGGCCCGCAAGATCGAGCGGGGTTAATCCTTCATAGACGAGAAAGACGATGTCGAGGGGGGCGTCGGCGGTTTGCTCGCTCATGGGATAAGACGGGCGAGAGCTGAATCCAGAGACAGCTCTTCCTTTTCACCGCTGGCGCGGCGCTTGAGTTCCACCGTCCCCGCCTTCACACCACGCGGCCCGACCACCAATTGCCAGGGCAGACCGATCAGATCCATATTGGCGAATTTAGCGCCGGGACGTTCATCGCGGTCGTCATACAGGGTCTCAATTCCGGCATTTTCGAGCCGGGCGTAAATATCCTCACAAAGGGCCAAACAATCGGCATCATTAGTCTTTAAATTGACCAGACCGACTTGAAAAGGGGCCACAGAATCGGGCCAGACAATCCCGTTCTCATCGTGGCTGGCCTCAATTATGGCGGCAGGCAGGCGGGAAACCCCGATCCCGTAGGACCCCATTTCAGGAGTAATTTCTTCCCCGTCAGCCTTGGTGACCGTAAGCCCCATGGACTTGGAATACTTGGTGCCGAAATAGAAAATATGACCGACCTCAATACCCTTGGCCTGTTTGAGGCGCTCGGGCGGTACCGGGCAGTCGGCGGGATCATGCTTTTCCTCTTCCGCCGCATAGATACCACGCAGCGCCTCAATGTCGGGGTTTTCCATATCGAGGTCTAGATCGTCATAGGCGGCATCGTAGAAAATAGTGCTTTCACCCGTCTCGGCGAGAATATGAAATTCATGACTCATATTGCCCCCGATGGCGCCGGGATCGGCGACAACCGGCACGGCCTTCAGACCGAGGCGGGCAAAGGTCCTGAGATAGGCGGCGAACATGGCGTTATAGGCGCGTTTTGACCCCTCAAAATCGAGGTCGAAGGAATAGCAGTCTTTCATCAGAAATTCGCGCCCGCGCATGATACCAAAGCGCGGCCTCACCTCGTCGCGGAACTTCCACTGGATATGATAAAGCATCAAGGGAAGGTCGCGATAACTACGCAGATGATCCCGCAAAATGCCGGTGACCATTTCTTCATTGGTCGGGCCATACAGCATCTCGCGATCATGGCGATCAGTGATGCGTAGCATCTCGCGGCCGTAATCATCATAGCGCCCACTCTCACGCCAGATGTCGGCAGACTGAATAGTCGGCATGAGAATTTCCTGAGCCCCGGCCCCATCCTGTTCGGCGCGGATGATACCCTCGATCTTTTTCAAGACCCGGATGCCGAGCGGCAACCAGGAATAGATGCCAGCGGATTCCTGATGGATCATGCCGGCACGCAGCATCAAGCGATGCGAGACAATCTGGGCCTCGGCGGGTGTTTCCTTCAGGGTCGGGAGAAAAAATACGGACAGGCGCATGGGCTTAAAATTCACTCAAATAAAATGGGAAATCAATGTCATTTGTCGCTGCCCGACTTTAGGCAAAGGAGGCCCTAACGTAAAGGCGTCGTCTGGATTTTTTGACAGGCTTCCGACAGGCGGCGCTGGTCTTCACTGGTCAGGGGCTCGCCATTGAAATAGGGAACGCCTTTTTTGACCGTAATGGTGCCGAGATTAAAATTAGGCTCATAGGCGTGCCCTGCGGCACCCGGCACCTTACCGGCCAGAGAATAATCGAGCGCAAAAGAAAACTCTTCCGGCGGCTTGATCATCAAAGGCTGGTTGAGATCTGCCGGGGCAACGGCGCGACCATGGGCATCAATGCCGGGCTCATAGGCAACGCCGGGGGGCTGGGTATAGGAAACCATCCGGTCGCAGTCCTTCTTCGTCACCGTCACCGTGGGTGCGTTTGGGTCGGCCTTTGTTGCCGCTGTGGCCACAGAAGGAGCCAGAAGACCTGCGGACAAGGCAAGGAAAAGGGCGGCTGATATGAAATGTGCTTTTTTCATCGACCACAGTTTAACCCAGAAAGGTTGAAGAGGGAATAAGACGGCACTAGGCTCAAACAAACGAATGTGGGGGAAAGATGTTTGAAAAGCTGTTTCAACTGAAGGAAAACGGGACCGACATCCGCACCGAAATCCTGGCGGGTTTCACCACCTTTCTAACCTTGTCCTACATTATCTTCGTCAATCCACATATTCTTGCCGATGCGGGCATGGATTCCGGCGCTATTTTCGTCGCCACCTGCCTCACTTCGGCGATCGCCTGCCTGATCATGGCCCTTTACGCCAATTACCCCTTCGCCCTGGCACCGGGCATGGGGATCAACGCCTATTTTACCTATGACGTGGTAATCGGCGCAGGTGTGAACTGGCAGGTGGCGCTGGGCGCCGTCTTTATCGCCGGATTATTATTCGTCGCCTTGACCCTTTCCCATCTTCGGGAAAAGATCATCACAAGCATTCCACGATCTCAAAAAATGGCGATCTCGGCCGGAATCGGTTTTTTCCTTATTATCATCGCCCTGCAGAATGCCGGAATGATTACCGCCGACAAGATCACCATGGTCAAACTGGGTGATCTGGCCGCACCGGGTGTTCTGCTGGCCGTTGCCGGATTTGTTTTAATGGTCGGGCTGGAAAGCCGACGGATAACCGGGGGTATTCTGATCGCCATCCTCGCCATCACCATTGCCGGAATTATGCTCGACATCACGCCAGCGCAAGGCATCTTCTCAATGCCACCAAGCCTTGCCCCAACATTTTTCCAGATGGATATCGCCGGTGCCTTCGATACCACCCTGATCGTCATTATTCTGGCTTTCCTTTTTGTTCTTATGTTCGACGCCACTGGCTCGCTGATCGGCCTTGGCAACCGGGCCGGTTTTCTCGACAAGGAGGGAAACCTTCCCCGCATGCGTCAGGCGCTAGTGACCGATAGTGCGGCAAGCGTCGTTTCGGCAGCACTCGGCACCTCACCAACCACCGTCTATATCGAGAGCGCGACCGGGATCAAGGCCGGGGGAAGAACCGGGCTTACCGCACTGGTCGTCGCCGCCCTCATGGTGCTGGCTTTGTTTCTGTCGCCATTGGCCGAGACCGTGCCGATCTATGCCACCGCCCCTGCCCTGCTGTTCGTCGGCTGCCTGATGGCCCGCTCACTAACCGAGATCGACTGGGAAGATGTGACCGAATACGTGCCTGCAATCATCACCGCCCTGGCCATGCCCCTGACCTTCTCGATTACATCAGGTATCGGCTTTGGATTCATCGCCTATGTGGCGATTAAATTGATCGCCGGCAAGCGCGCGCAGGTCAGCCTGATGATGGCCATTCTCGCCGCCGCCTTCGTCTTTAAATTCGCCTATTTACAGATTTGAAATACTCCAAACAATAAATGTAAAAAATATTTTCCAAAGTCCCAAAAAAGAGGGTGACGACAGATATCGAATGGCATAGAGTGACCAACTTACGAACTGCCGAAAGAGGCAGACGGCCCGAAGTTTGGGGAGGAGAAACATCCGTGGCCATGAGGGTTTTTGCCCCGGACCGGATGAATAAGATGCAGAAAATGCATCGTAAAAAATGGCAAGACCGTCAATCGGTTTTGCCATTTTTGTATGTCAGCCCTTGGTTTCTGTGAAACCCACATAATTACAAATTTATTTTGTTGTTTTACCGCCGGTCAAAAATGGCGGCTTCAATCTGGCGATCCGGGCAAAGACCGGACAGTCCTCACGATGGGCTCCAGGCAGATAGCCGGTGGACATAAGAAATTCATTGGTGATTTCGCCGCCGGTGAATTTGAAGGTTTTCTTAAAAAGCTTTACCCAATCGGCCAGTCCCAAAGGGTGATGGTGATCGAGGAACCCGGCAAATGAGCCGTATTCTCCTCTCAGGCCTTTGATCACATTCGCATTATGGATCGCCGCCGCGATCTTCAGGCGGTTGCGAATAATCCCCGCATCCGCCATCAGTCGCGCCACTTCCGCTTCGCCGTAAGCAGCGACAATATCAACATCAAAGCCGTCAAAAGCGGCGCGGAAGTTTTCCGATTTCTTGAGAATGGTAAGCCAGCTTAAACCGGCCTGGTTAAGCTCCAGCACCAAACGCTCAAACAGAGCGTTGTCGTCGCCGACTGGAAAGCCATACACCTGATCATGATAGGGCTCATGCCAGGGATGACCAGAAGCGGTGTCGCAATACCAGTTCATGAGGGCTGAATACTAACGGCGCGGGGGTGGGCGTCCCCCTGGCGGCGGCCTCCCCCCCGGTGGTGGACCAAGACGCCCGCCTCGAGGCCCAAAGCCACCGGCCATGCCTCGGCGTTCGAAACTGCTGTCGGGAGAGCCGCGATAACAGCGCGGTATGAAGGGATAGGCATCGGTAATGAAATAGGCATAGGTGCCGGTGGAATAATCCGGGGTGAGTGTATCGCGACCGTTGCAGGCATCAAGATCACCCAGCCCGGCCACATATTCAAAATCCTGAACAAACGTGCCGTCATAGGCACCACCAGGGCCGCTTGAGCCACCGGGCCGGGTTCCTTTTTTGAGGCGATAGCTGGAGCGCATCTTCCTGATCCCTGCCCCGGGATTTTTCGGATTGGCGTAGCCGTATAATCCATACATGGGAAACCCATCGGCAGAATAACCAAGAAGATGGGAATGACGGGACGGACTATCGCCCTTGACCAGATCGGTCGGCAGGCCGTGGTAATGATAGGCGCCGTTGGGCTGAACATGGGCATGGTTCATATCGAGGCCGAGATCGGTCTTACCGGTCATGGCTGCGTAATTCCAGCCCGAGGATCGGTCACGTTTCCAGAATTCTGCGGTGAAAGGATCGAAAGGCACGCCGTTCAGGGCAATGCCGAAATCCTGCATACTGAGCCGGGTCGCACGCGCCGCCTTGCGGGGATTGACCGCCACACGAAAATTATAATTCTGGGCGCTGATGGAATTTGGATTATGAGCGTTTGGAAAACGGCCGGTGGGGTGATTGGGAATGCCGTTGGCGAGAATAATGCGGTAAGCCCCCTCGGTCTCGATCTTGACATAATTGACCGCCGCCAAGGCCCCTGCCACGGTGATGACTGATAAAGCGCCGATCAGCCAGGTCCGCCGCCTGATAATCTGGGACGAATTACGAAGAAAGCGCATCGGGGTTGAAAATCTGTCATAAAATGTCATCTCATATATCCTCAATCTATTCCCACACCGTTCATCCTACATTAAAAACGGCTGCAGGAAAATCAGGCCACAATTACCGGTAACTAACGAAAAACACTGGAAAAATATAAATCATGCTGATCCTGATCTCACCCGCCAAGAAGCTCGACTTTTCCACCGCCACTGGAGTGATCTCTCACAGCCAGCCTGATTTTATTGAAAACGCACAAATTCTGGCCGAACGTGCCCGGAAACTAACCCGTGGAGATCTGTCGCGCCTGATGAAGATCAGCGACAAGCTGGCGGATCTAAATTACGACCGCTTTAAAAATTTTTCACCCCCCTTCACCACCGAGAATGCCAAACAGGCGGGGTTCGCCTTTTCCGGCGATACCTATAAGGGCCTCGATTTCCCCTCCCTGGCCAAGGACGATATGGAATTTGCCCAAAAGCATCTGCGGATTCTCTCCGGCCTTTATGGTTTGCTCCGACCCCTCGACCTGATCCAGCCCTATCGCCTGGAAATGGGCAGCCGGTTTTCCAATCCGCGCGGAGAAAATCTGTACGATTTCTGGCGTAGCGACATTACGGCGGCCGTCAACAAAGCTGCCGCCAAACACAGCGACAAAACAGTGATTAATCTGGCCTCCCAGGAATACATTTCATCCCTCGACAAAAAATCGCTAAACGGGCCGTTTCTGACCCCGGTGTTCAAGGAAATTAAAAATGGCAAGG
>JABJES010000075.1 GCA_018663165.1 Rhodospirillaceae bacterium | reverse complement strand
AGATTTGCCCCCTCACCCACCGGATTTCTCCATATCGGCGGCGCCCGCACAGCACTCTTCAACCAGCTCTTTGCGCGCCACCACGGAGGACGTTATCTCCTGCGGATTGAGGATACAGACCGCAAGCGATCAACAGAAGAGGCGATTGACGCCATTCTCGACGGCCTCGACTGGCTGGGACTTGGCGCCGACGAAGCGCCCGTCTTCCAGTCAAAAAACGCCGGTCGCCATGCCGCCATCGCCAATGAACTGTTGGCCAATGGCAAGGCCTATCACTGTTATTCCTCACCCGATGAGTTGCAAGCCATGCGCGAGGCCGCAAAGGCCGAGGGAAAGCCAATGCGCTATGACGGAACCTGGCGCGACCGGAATCCCGAAGAGGCCCCGGAAGGCATAAGCCCGGTGGTTCGTTTCAAGGCACCGCAAACCGGCGAAACGGTGATTAATGATCATGTCCAGGGAGAGGTGAAAATCACCAACGACCAGCTCGATGACATGATCCTGCTGCGCGCCGACGGCACGCCGACCTATATGCTCTCAGTTGTCGTTGACGACCATGACATGGGTATTACCCATGTGATTCGCGGTGATGACCACCTCACCAACGCCTTCCGTCAGACCCAGCTCTACCTTGCCATGGACTGGATTGTGCCGGAATTCGGCCATATTCCGCTCATTCACGGTGCCGACGGGGCAAAACTGTCGAAACGTCACGGAGCGCTGGGGGTCGATGCCTATCGCGATATGGGTTATCTGCCCGAGGCTCTGCGCAATTACCTGCTGCGCCTGGGCTGGGGCCACGGCGATGATGAAACTATTTCCGACCAACAGGCGGTCGAATGGTTTGATCTGAAGGGTGTCGGGCGGGCACCCTCGCGCTTTGATTTCGCCAAGCTCGAAAACCTCAACGGCCATTATATGCGCCAGGCCGATGACGCGCGGCTGGTCGACTTAATCACGCCGGGGATCGCCGAGCGACTGGGCTGCCCTGTGAATGAGATAAAGGATACATTGCTCAAAGTGGCCATGGAAGGCTTAAAGCAACGCGCGAAGAACATTAATGAACTTACTGATAATGCGTTATTTTATGTAAAATCAAGACCCCTTACCCTCGACGATCAGGCGGCCGGGCTGCTCGACGCCCCGGCCCGCGCCATGGTGGCTGAATTAGCCTCCCTGCTTGAGGCCTGTGGCGAATGGTCGGCCGAACCTCTGGAAGAGATTGTTCGCACCTATGCTGAAAAATCGGAGATCAAACTAGGCAAAGTAGCCCAACCCCTGCGCGCCGCCTTAACCGGCTCAAAGACCTCACCGCCGATTTTCGAAGTGATGGCGGTTCTGGGGCGCGAAGAAAGCCTGGGACGAATTTCCGATGTCACCAAGAACTCGACTTAATTCAGATCATATTTGGCCAAAATTAACGATTTTCCTGCTTTAACCAAAACCAATCAAAATTGAAACGCAACGCGACACTTAAAAATTTGATCTTTGCGCCCGTTCGTCATGGGAAACCAGTCGGCTATATCCGTCTGTGTCCGTCTAATGAAGGAGAAAAAACGTGACTCCAACCCAGAAAAGCCCCGTCTCAAAGCCTGAATCCGGCCGGGATACCGTCACCTTTACAGATAACCGCAGTGGCAAAAGCGTCGAATTCCCAATTCTGAATGCCTCACTTGGGCCAAGCGTGGTGGACGTCCGCAAACTTTACGCTGAAACCGGGCTTTTCACCTTTGATCCCGGCTATGGCTCAACGGGGAGTTGCGAATCCAACATTACCTATATCGACGGTGAAAAAGGCATCCTTATGCACCGGGGATACCGCATCGAGGATCTGGCCAAGCAAAGCGACTATCCAGAGGTCTGTTACCTGCTCCTCAACGGTGAATTGCCGACCGTTGACCAGAAGGATCGTTTTCTCGAAGCCCTCAAGCACCACACCATGGTCCATGAACAGATCATCAAGTTTTACCAGGGTTTCCGCCGCGATGCCCACCCTATGGCCGTGATGGTCGGTATGGTTGGCGCCCTGTCGGCTTTTTACAGCGATAACGACTATGATTTCATGAGTTCGGAAGGGCGCTGGATTGCCGTCAGCCGCCTGCTCGCCAAAATGCCGACAATCGCCGCCATGACCTATAAATATTCGATCGGCCAGCCGTT
>JABJES010000049.1 GCA_018663165.1 Rhodospirillaceae bacterium | reverse complement strand
GTCTGCCAGGAAACAACCCTGTCGGCCCCGGTCACATTGCCGTGGCCGCGCACCGGCTGGGCGACGAAATGGGTGAATTCGTTGAGATCGGCGGCCAGAGCCAGAATCGCCCCGGCGTTGAAATGCCGGCCCCTGGTCATGGTCACGCCCATACCGAAATTAATAACGCCGAAATTGCAGTTTTTCATTTTCTCGACTAGATCTTCGAGAACCTCGAGCTTGATTCCGGTCTTTTTCTCAATATCCGGCGAGACGCGCGCCCCCTTAACCAGCGCACGCAGGGTCCACAACAACTCAAAATCTGTGCCCGGCTTGAGTTGCAGGAAAATATCGGCCACCGGCGTGCTCGGGGTGCGCCGCACATCAACCATAACGACGGTGCGGTCATGCTTGCCGTTGGGAATGTACATCCCCTTCGGCGTCACCGCATATTTCGAGAAATGGCGGGGATGGGACTCAGCCGGGTTGCCACCCCAGTAAATCACCAGATCAGCGCGGTTCTTGACCTCGCCAAGTGTCGCCATGCTTTCGCCGACGCCCTGGAACGCCATGCCGGTGGGGCCATGACAGACCGCCGTCGTGGTGTCGAGGTTGCTGCCGATCAGATCGGCAATGGCGACGGCTTCTTTCTGGGCTTCGCAGGTGGTGTCGGACAAGCCGTAGATGATGGGGAATTTTGCATCAGCGAGAATCTGGGCGGCGGCTTCAACGCCTTCTTCCGTAGAGGCTTCCTTGCCATCGATTAAGGCGAAGGGACGATCTTCAACCGTGTGCTCGAGGAACCAGGCCTTGCCGAGAACACAGGCATTCTGGGCCTTGACGATCCGATGCTCGTCGTCATCGACAGTCAAATTCATGTCATCACAGGTACAGCCACAAAAGGTGCAGGTGGCATTTTCAACAATGCGTAAATTGTCACTCATGTCTCTCTTCTCCTGTTGCCGCACCGATTATTTTTAAAGGCGGCCTATGAAGCGAGGCGTTTTACCTCGACTTCGAAATTCTTTGAAATGGGCATTCCCGTTCCCGCCGTTTCGCCACCCATCAGGGCGCTCGATGGTGGACCGTAAGAAATAAACATCAGGCCGGAAGACAGATCCTCGGGCTTACGGCCTTTGCAGGAAACCACGGTCTTGCCGAACTCACTGGTCAATTGCACCTTGTCACCGTCGGCCAGACGCATTCGTTTCATGTCGTCGGCGTTCATCTCAACGGTCGTCGTCACATCCTGATAGTTTTGTTTGAGTTTGCCCTCATTCAAAGAGGTGCCCTGCTTCTTCGAGCGACCGGGTATCAGAATCATCTTCTCTACCGTCTTCTTGACCATTCAATCTCTCCGTCGCCCTTGGGCGAAATGGTGGTGCCACCTGGATGTAGGTCTCTCAAAAGCCACTTTCAAAGTGTATATTTCTATATTGCGTGGCATGCGTCAAATCCCGTTTACTCCCGATGCCCCGCCCAACAGATACGAGGGTGTCAGGCAGCACGTCTTTTCTTGGTCGGATGAGCCTTAAAGCGATAGCGCCCATCCTCGGGAAAATCGCCCTCCCGGACAACAAAATTATCCAGCGCTATGCCCTGATAATCGTTGAAAAAGGTCTTCAATGGCCGCTCGATCGCGGAATCGTATTCCGGACGCACCACATGGGTGGTTCCCCAGACCACATCGACAATCCGGCCGTTGCGCGCCACCAATTGCCCGTCCTTAAACACATAATCGGGCTTGGAGAACATCTTCTCCTTATTGGCGTGTTCGCTGTAAACGGTGATATCGGCGGCGGCCCCGACAGCCAGATGGCCGCGATCTTTCAGTCCCAGAATCCGGGCTGGCGCAGCACGGGTCATAATGGCGATTTCATTAAGCGAGTATTCCCGCTTGATCGCGCCAAGATTGCTTGCCACCCGCGCATGTTTATTGACCGTCGCCAGCATGTCATTGCGAAAGGAACGATCCATCAGCAGGCGGATCAGATGCGGATAGCTGGTAAAGGGCGCGCCATTGGGATGATCGGTGGTCAGGAATATCCGCCAGGGATCATCCACCAGCAAAAATGTTTCCAGCCCGATGGCCCATTGCAGGGCATTGACGAAATCCTTGTCCCGATAGCGGAACGGAACCAGCCCGCAACCGGCCTGACAATCGATATCCATGCATACCCATTTCTTCGGATTGGCGAGATGGGAATGGGCATGCTGGGCCATGGTGTCGCCGGATGCAGTAACGGTTTGGCCGAACATGATTTGGCCGACATCGGCGGTGATATTTTTGTTTTTGTTAATCGCTTCGGCAATCCGCGCCGCACCGGATGAAAATTTCCGGTCGCCTTCAGCGCCATAGGAATGAAACTGGATATGGGTGAGATGCATTGGCAGCCCGCCGGTGCCGGCAATCGTATCGAGGGTCGTTTCAACATTGCCCGGCACGCCAAGATTGCAGCCATGGACATGCAAGGGGTGAGGCACACCGAGCCCTTCAAGAGCTCCGGCAAGCGACAACAGCACCTCTCTCGGGGTGACCCCGTAATGGGGTGTCTTTTCATCGAGGTCGAGCTTGCGACCGTTGAACTTGAAAGCACTGATGCCGCCAGGATTGACCACCTTGACGCCCAATGCCCCGGTGGCATTCATCATCCAGGCCACGTAATCGCGGATTGCCTTCTTGTCTTTCTTGGCCGCCAGCATGCGGAGGAAAAAGTCGTCATTGCCGATCATCGCATAACACCCCTTGTCGATAATCGGAATGTCCGCCATCTCGAGATGACACTGACGGGCGTTGACGGGCACCATGGCTGGCTCAAAGGCGGCGGTATACCCCATCTCGGCATAGCGGTAGCCGGTGGTAAAACTTGTCATTGTCGGTTCGCCAGAGCCCGAGCGCTTGAGACGAGTCCTGTCCTCAACCATATCCCGATGCTCTTCGGGCAGCAGAATACGGGCGATGTTCAGCTTGCCCCCGGCAATATGGCTGTGAAGATCAATCGCTCCGGCCATGACGATCTTGCCGGAAAGATCATAAACCTGATCCGGCTTCTCGGTACCGGGCCTGGAGACAACCCGACCGTTACGAACATAAATGTCGCCGATCTTGCCGTTGATCTTGTTGGCCGGGTCATAGACCCGCCCACCCTTGAGCCGGATCAACATTATGCGCCCCCCCTCATAACCGTTTCGATGGCACCAACGATTTCAGCAACGCTGGGCAAATCGTTGTCGCGCAGTTTGCGCAGAGGCAAGGCGACAACAGAGTCGGTTCGGACAAAGCTTCCGGTGTGATCAACGCCGGGGGTGGCGACGGGAATATAAACATCCGCCCCAGGGCTTACCTTCATGCCGGGAACCCCGATCAGAATGCAGGGCGTGTCCTTGGGCCGTTTCGGCGGAAGAAGATCTCCACGAAAGGCGGAAGTCCAGACCAAGGCGTCGGCCTCGCCTTCAACCAAAAGCCGGCGACCGGAAAGAAGGTAGGGGTCGTGAACGGGATGCCCCTCACCAAACGCCGTGCGCAGGGGAAAACCACTCTGCCAGGTACAGGTCTGGGCAACGCCCAGCGCGTTATCGCCGCCGCCAAGCGGGAACCCGGCAAACCGCTTTGTCTCGTTGATATCCTTGATGAACTCGGCGATTGCCTGAACCGCCAGATCGCCGAATGTTTCCTCGATCTGACCGCTCGCCCAGACGATAACGCCATAACGGGCGGCCTTGATCTTTTCGATCAGCTTTTCAAGATCGCTGATCGCGACCCCGACAGCTTGTTTCGCATCAAGACGACGACCGTGATAAAGCGCCCTGAGCGTGCCGAATAATTCGGCCAGACACTTGGTGTCATAAGAAATAAGCGTTGGCTTCTTCCCGCCCCTGGGCGGCTTGGCCGCAGACGGTATGGAGGGGCCACGGCCGAGGAAAACCACCTCGCGTTCCTTTTGCAAATTCGTAAACAGGGCTTTTTTCGGCCAAATACATTTCTCGAAAAATCGTGGGGAAACACTGACGCCATCTGTGCCGGCAAAAATAACCAGATCAGCACGGTTGCGAATTTCTGCCACCGTCGTCGTCATCCAGCCGCTGTTCTGCATCACCCTGAAATTACGAAAAAGCGCGTGGGACGCAGCATGATCGACAACCCCACCGATGCCGTCAGCCAGTTGCAGAACCGCCTTAGCCCCCTCAATGTCGGTTCCCATGCCGGAAAAAAGCGGCCGGTCACTGTTCTTCAAAATTGCCGCCGCCGCTGCCACGGCCTCATCGAAGGAAGCCTTTTTCCCGGCAATCTTAGGCACCGCACCGGCGACCGGTGCCTCAAAACCGCGGCGCGCCAGATCACAGCCGTTCTTGGCAATCTTTAACTTTTTCCCGTCCTTGCCGTTTCGCTCAACGACAAGATCGTCGCAGCAAAGGCCGCAAAACGGGCAGGGAACGTTTTTAAACTGTCGAACTGTGTTTGCAATTTTTGTGGTCATGAAAATTCCGATAACACGGCCTAGGTCGGCTTGTCATATTTAATATAGGCAAAACGGGGATCTTCCGGCGTACCTTTAAGCCCTTCTGCACCGGCGGTGGTTTCAAGACCAGGCTGCCAGGTGATCACATCCTCAATTTTTTTCGCCAACTCAAAATCCTTGTCGGTGATCCCCTTGGCGGCGTGGTTCATCAATCGCACCTCGACCCAGGCATAAGAACAGGTAATGTCCGGGTGATGCCAGGCCGCTTCAGCCAGATGACCGATTGTGTTGACCACCATTAGCGTGCCCTTCCAGCTGTGGGTCTTGTATTTACGGCGGATCCAGCCGCCCTCCAGCACCCAGTGGGGCAACTCGCCTTCCAGCCGTGCTGTAACTTCCACCTCAGAATAGGTTCGCTCGGATGATCTCTCGGACATCGCCATCTCTCCTTGTTAATGCAGGCCCCCGCCCACCTCAATCAAGGGGCCATAACCTAAGCCGAGACCTCTTATAGCGGCAAGCAGGAATCCCCGCCCGGCTTTCACCAGCCCACACTTGCTGTTAGAAAGACCGCTCCATGCATTTTTGGATCATCGGCCCATGTCTATCGAGACCATAGAGAAAAAGGAAATCAGCGTCACCGCGCCAGCGCGGCTGCATTTCGGCTTTCTCGATCTCAACGGCGCTCTCGGCCGTCGGTTCGGCAGCTTCGGCCTCGCCCTTGATGGTCTGGCCACCCGGCTAACCGCATCAAAGGCCCCGACCCTGACGGTCAACGGCCCCAGCACAGAACTTACAAAACGCGCAGAACGCTATGGCAAACGCTTGAGCGCCGCCTTCGGCCTTCCCGGCGGGGCGCATATCACCATCAGCCGAGCGATCCCCGAACATGCCGGGCTGGGCTCAGGCACCCAGCTTGGTCTTGCCGTTGGCACGGCGCTGACCCGGCTTTACGGGGTGAAAGCCGACGGCGCCACTATTGCCCGCAGCCTTGGCCGCGGCGCGCGCTCAGGGATAGGCATCGGTGTTTTTGAGACCGGCGGCGTTCTCCTCGACGGTGGTAATCCGGTCGAAGAGAACGACGCCAAAGGCGGTGATCAGCCTCCTCCCGTCATCAGCCGCCTGCCCTTTCCCGATGACTGGCGCATCCTTTTGATCCTCGATCCCGG
>JABJES010000233.1 GCA_018663165.1 Rhodospirillaceae bacterium | reverse complement strand
CATGGATGTCGTCGCCCTCTATATTATCCCCTTGGCAGATCACATCGATACCGCCGTAGCCCCAGAGACCGGGAAAGGCGGCGGCCACCTTTTCGGCAAGTTCGCTAAAGGCGGCGCGGCGGGATTCCATGGCTCCAAGTTCGATCATCTCAAGCCGGAACACTGATTCTTCAAGGGTGACGGTTTGCCGGTTACAGGTGAGGAGCTCTGCTCTTCCATCGAGAAAAAGAACAGAGAGGCTCGCCAGTTCGCCCTTCATGAAGGGTTGAACCATAAAGGCCCGGTCATGGGGCTGGCCGTCGAGCCAGCTTTGCAGGCCTGAGAATGTTTCAAAATAGCGGGTGTCGGCAGCACCTGCGCCGTCGTCGGGCTTAAGCACGTAACCAGATGGCGAGCCCGGCGGCGTCTCCCAGATCCGGGAACCCGGCACGGCGGGGATTTTTGCAATATTCAGCCGTCGCAGGGTTTTAAATTTGCTCTGGGTGACCCTGACCGCTTTTGGAGTTGAGCCAAGCAGGAGCCGCTCAAAGGCAAGCACAGAGGCTGATAATTTTGCCAAAGCACCATCGGTTTCCGGCGCGATTGGCCAGACCGCTTGTGCATCGGTGATCAAGCGCCCCCATAGGGCGTCTATTTCCTCAAAGGGTTGTGGAAAGACGAAGTGGGCAGGAAGATCGGGAATGGGCAGGCGCGGGTCGCGGCTGGCGGTAATCGTCGGGGCGGCACCGTTGACGCGGGTCTGGGCAAGGTCGCGGATCAGCGCGCCGAGCATGAGGTCGCCCTCTTTCGCCAGAGATGGCGGTAAGGGTTCGCCTAAAAGCCCGCCTCCGGTAATGTATTCGCAGACAAAAATCTTCAAGGGTTGAACCTTTTGAAACTGATTCCCGTTCTTGACCTTATGGGCGGTCAGGTCGTCCATGCAAGTGGTGGCCACCGCGCCGCATATCGACCACTGGAAACCTCGCTTTGTGAAGGCAGCGATCCGCTTGCGGTTTGCCTGGCCTTGCTCGGCCTGCATTCCTTTAGCACGATTTATCTTGCTGATCTCGACCAGATTGAGGGGCGCGGCGGGAATGAAGATGTGATTTCAGCTTTGGAAGCAGCTTTTCCAGATGTTGAGTTCTGGGTCGATGGGGGGCTCAGTGAGAAGGAAGGTGCAAGCCCATGGCTGGCTCGCCATTCGGGGGGTCTCGTTGTGGGGAGCGAAAGTCAGAAGGATGTGGCGTTTTTGCAAGGATTGATGGAAGGGGATGAAACCCGTCTCGTTCTATCGCTGGATTTTCGCCAGGGTGATTTTCTCGGCCCCGAGGATTTACTGGATATGCCGGCATTGTGGCCGTGTCGCGTGATCGTTATGAGCCTGGGCCGGATCGGTGGCGATAGCGGCCCGGATTATGATCTGCTGGCGGGTATTGCGGCAAAAGCTGCAAAACGCTCCGAGTTACGCCCTGTTGATGTCATTGCCGCAGGTGGTGTGCGCGGTGTTGATGATCTGATCCGCCTTAAAAGGCAAGGGGTGGCTGGAATTTTGCTGGCCAGCGCCCTTTACGATGGGCGGATTGGTGGCGCGGATATCAGGGCGCTCATCGGCGAATAAGTTCATCGGCGAATAAGACCGGGTTGAACATAAAAAAAGGGAGGCGCGAAGCACCTCCCTTTTGAATCGATCGCCCGTCGGGTATGAGAACGCCTAAGCCTTACTCACCCGTCAGGAGCTTCAGCAACGCCGTAAACCAGCCTCCACCCGAGGATGAACTGGATGACGAGCTGTGGGACTGTCAACCAGCGGCAAACGGATGCGATGCACTGCCACGCTGAGAGAGAACATCCTGGACCTTAGGCTCATTGGCCACGGCACGCTGGATGGACTCTTTGACGGCCTCGTAGTTGTACTGCTGAATCTTGGCATCGTCGTCGGCTTCCCAGTGAATGAAGACACCAACGCAGATGAACAGGTCTTCGGCTTCGGCAGCAGGGATGGTGCCGTCTTCGACGCAATCCATAACCGCTTTGGCAACACCGGCCTGAGCAGGGCCAAACATCTGGACAGCCTGCTTGGCGCCCTTGATGGTGACCTTGTTGAACATAACCGTCGAAGGCTTGGCAGCCAGATTCGGTGCGACAACCGCGAGCAGAGCCGAAAAGCCATCGCTGTTGAAGGCAGTCAGGCAATTCGCGAAAGCCGTTTCAGCGGCCGAACCACGTGGGCCGATGATGAGATCAATGTGAGCAACTTCGTTGCCATCGCCGATCAGCGATTCGCCGACCAACATTCTGTCAATTTTCGCCATATGGATAATCCTCCCCAAAAGTGACGGTTGATTAAGATCTTAATTTGCTAGCGTATATGCAACCCGCCCCATAAGAGGCACGAGTTAAGCTATCAGCCATCCTTCCTCAGATGGCGGAAACAGGGAATATATCCATAAGGTCCGCGGCAAGCAAGCACGCAACTGTTAAATCTGCGCTGGTGCCGGGATTGATCTTTTCGTGTTTAAGACGGCGGTCGAGGGCCATCAGTTCGGCTTTCATGTCTTCGGGGTTGGCGACTGCCATCAGATCGTCGTCGGCGATGCGGCCCAGGGCCCTTATCTCCTCAGCCCTGGCAAGGGAATATTTGCGCGCGATATGGCTGTCGGGGAAATGGCCGAGAAAGCCGAGATAAATGTATGTGGGCTGCCAGAAATCCGGAATTTCACGCTGTCGCGCCAGATCAAGACGGGCCATCCCGACTTTAAAAACATCTCTGTAGCCGGTGGCATATTGGGCGGCGATGCGGTCAAAGCCTGCGGCTTCCTTCATTGCGGCAAGCAGGGTGACTTGCGGCGTTGTCATGACGTCGTGACGAGGGCTTTCCCCCAATCCGGCGGGATCGGCCAGCCGGATCGCCTCGAATGCATCGGCGGCATCAGAGAGGTTGAGTGCCGCCAACGTGTCGTCCAGCCGCTGGCGCAGCCCCCCTTTGCCTGGTGTCAGGGTGGCGTGGATAAGGGGTGCGCAGAGGAGGAGAATGCCAAGATTGGTGTTGCAGCCAACCGCCGTGTGAGTGGCGCGGGTGGCATCGAGAATTCGTCGGCCCGGAGAAAGACCGGCAGCAGTAAGGGCCTTCGCGCTTACTTGAGCGCTGATCTTGAAGTCAGTGACCGTCATGTCATGGCCTTCGCCATGGATATGGACATTGCCGGGTTTTAACGCTGCCAGCTCGGCCAGACAGGCGCGGGTATAGGCGTCACGGACAGTTTCGGGCGAAAGAATGGAGCCAGGCCCGGAATTTTCCATGGGGGGTTCCTTCGTCGACAAGGTTATCCGGCGATCCGAACCGGGGATGTGGCGTCAATCCGGGAAAGAAAGTCATCGACGATGGCCTGGGCGAGATCGACCTCAATGACGCCCTGAAGCCCCTTCCAGGCGGGAACGCTGTTAACTTCTAGAATTTGAAACCGTCCTTCATGGTCGCGAAGGATATCGACTCCGGCATAATCAGTGCCAAGCGCCCGGGCTGCGGCGACGGCCAAATCCACCAGACCGCTTTCCAGTGGCGCGGCCTCGCAGACGCCCCCTTGAAGAACATTGGTGATCCATCCCTTGCCGCGGCGGATCATGGCGGCAACCGCCTTGCCGCCGATGACGAAGACTCGCCAGTCGTGCCAGCCCTCGCCGCCTGTGGTGGTATCGATGAATTGTTGCAGATAATAAACCCCGTCGACCTCTTCCGGATCGGGTAGGGGGCTGCTTGCATCAAGAAGCCGCAATCCCTTGCCCTGAGCGCCGAACAGGGGTTTAAGCACAAGCTTGCCGCCGTTCCGGGTCTGGTGCTGAAGAATGGCGCGGGCTTTTTGCGGCGATTCACAGGTCCAGGTCAGGGGTGTCGCCAATCCGGCATTGGCGAGAAGAAAGCTGGCCATGGATTTGTCCACTGTGCGCTCAATGGCGCGGGCGGAATTGGAAACGACGATACCGAGCGCATCGAGTGCGTGCAGGATGTCGAGGCGGGTGGTGATCTGCTCCAACGTGCCGGGATCGATCAGACGGGTCAGGGCACCCGATGGTAATTCCGTCTCGAAGCCGGGGAGAACAAGCCCCGAGGTCGGGCTGGAATTGTCAAAGCTGCAATCGGTGAAGGAAAGCCAGACGGCCTCTACCCCGCGCCGGGCAAGGGCATCGGTCAGACGCCGGGCGTGCCAGTCCGGATCATCGCTGAAAAGGGCGACCCGGTTATTTTCCTGCATAGCCAAAAGAGGTATTGAGAAGCGCCTCGTCCACGGCACCGGCGTGGAAGCTGCGGCCAGATTCCATGGCGGTAACGATGACCCGTGCCGGAGAGAAGAGGGAGCCGTCGATGGCATAGAAATCGCCCTTTACGGCCTTGAAGGTTTCCTCGAACGGCTTGCCGTAATCGCGGGAGTTGCTGCTCGGCAGGTCGGTCGCCAGCTTTTCTGCCGCCGCGTCATCCCCGGCGACGAAAAGATGTACTGTGCCGCCATAGATGATGGCGTCGTTGGTGCGCCCCATGCCGGCGAGGAAATTGCTCGCCGGTGGCGCCACCGGGGCGCTGCCCATGCCGTCGATAACGTTTTCAAGCGGGAAATGAAGCTCATGCACTTTGTGCAGGGCGACTTCCAAAACCCGGCCGACAACCTGGAGACTGCCAGCGAGACTGGTGGTCGGGGTCAGTATCAGGGTCAGGTTTTTAGGCTTTATGGCGCAATCAGTGGTTACCTTTTCGACCAGTTCGGCGGGCGGCATCTGATCGACTTCGAGCACCAGACAGGCGCTATCGCCCTTATCCTGATAGGCGAGTTCCTTGAACAGGTCTTCGCGACCGGCCAGCGCCCGGCCCGGCCCGGAGCCAAGGGAGAAGAAGTCGCCGAAGGCGAGACTCCAACCGGCATATTGGCTGCCCAGGCAGGACAGTACCGGGTTGGTCGAGTGGATGTTGATGGCCCAGGGCCAATGGGCATAAGACCAGGCCGGTTGCAGGCTGGCGTGGCCGAGGCCACCCATGCAAATCTCGGTAACCAGCAAGCCAGCCTCAAGGCCGCCGGGATGGTCAATGCCACAATCAACGATGGTGCAGCCCTTGGGGCCTTTGGAAACACCGACGCGGAGGCTTTGGGCGTCGTTAATGAGGCGGGCGACCAGCGGTGCGACGGTGGCACCGACGCTCGGCCAGTTCTTGGCGTTCTGGTTGGCAAGTTTCTTCGACATGGGTTCTATATCGTCCTGTTGCTGTCTCTAGGCAGACGAACCCTTACACCGAGCAAGCTGGTCCCGTAAAGTCCCGGTCCGCCTGTCGATCACGGCGCGGGCATCAAAAACAGACGTTCCTTGTGCAAAAATGGTGCAAATCGGGGCTTGCAGCGCCACCGCTGTTCCAGCTTTTGGGCGATCCGCCGTCCAGTCCGGCCAGGTGAAAGCCTCTGGGAAAAGGAAGGGCGCATCAGCATAGAGAATCTGCACGCCATGGGTGGGGGCTGTGGGGGAGATCGGGGTTGCTCCACCCGGTAGATGACCGGCGACGGCGTTCAGGTGAAGCTCGAAGAGGGGGGTGGCGCTGAGAGGATCGAAGAGATCAAGGGTGGCTCCGGGCCGGGGATTGATCTCGATGATGTAACAATTGCCCGCCTCGTCGATGAGTGCATCAAGACTGTTGAGGCCGACAAGGCCGGTTTCAAAGGTGAGGCCGTGGGCGGCCT
>JABJES010000135.1 GCA_018663165.1 Rhodospirillaceae bacterium | reverse complement strand
GATTTTCGGCAATCGCCTCGCCAGCGCGGTGGGTATCGTCAAAGGCCTTGATCTCGAAATGCCCGGTCAACAGGGCTTTGAGATTGCGCCGGTGGGCCTGATCCCGGGCAATGATAAACACCCTGGGACGTGTCAACGCAAATTCAGACGGGTCTTCAAATTCCGCGACCATCCGGACCACCCTCTAAACTGAAACACCGGCCAAAAAACACAAAAACAAGCGCCGCCCACCCCGAAAGATGAACCGCTTATCATAACCCGTTGATAACATAAGTCATCTCAGAAATGGTTAACGCTAAAAATGGCCCCGGAACGGCGGACTTTCAAGGGGTAACTTCGCTGGCAACGTTATTGCCTTTGCGGTGGAGAGGTGTGTGTGGGGCTGGATAGTTTGGGATGCAGGGCTGGTGGGCACCCTTCCCTGTCCGACAGGCGGGAGGTATGGTTTTAAGAGGAACAACTTTAGATGGGTAGAAGGAGTATGTGAGTTGAAATTAAAACGGCTATTAGTGAGTAATGTTACTAGCTACAAGGAAAATACATCTTTTGTTTTTGACGATGATCTCAATATTCTTATAGGCCCGAACGGCGGAGGAAAAAGCAACCTTCAAAAAATAATTGCCGTGGTTTTAAGCAATTATTTTATACATCAGTATGATTTCAGGCATAACGATAATGAGTCTTTAATTCTCCCTATTGAGCTATTAAATAAAAGAGCCCTAGAGTCAGCTCTTGATCCATTTATTATCATTTCAGACGAAGAGAATAATCAGGATTCAGACAGAGATAATAAGCAGATAATTGAAATAGAACTTGCACCATGTGAATCAGACATAAAAAACATAAGATCAATTCATCAAAACTTAAAAAAATTAAATGAAAAAAGAGAGTATTGGGAAAAGCCTGTAGAAAAATATTTTCCGTTCGATCAAATCGACGAAATAGCTTCCTCTAACAGCTTTACATATCAAATTATAAATCTTCAGCTTAATGAACCTGAGGAAAACACACCTGCATGGGCATTTAAAGAATATCTGTGCAATTTCTTCATTTACATGAGGCTATCAACTCAAATCCCAGAAATGAATCTAACCTCTCCAGTTTTCTTTTTCTTCTCAGAAAGAAGCTTTAACCGTGAAGCAACCATTCAAATAAACCAAACGACAGAACAAACTATTCACGATGGCTTTAGAAACGTTTTTCAGCAAGCAGCTACAGGCTCTAATACTGACCTGTTCCAATTCGGAATGCAGCATTTTTTAAGAATACGCCACAAAGCTGTGTATGAAGCTGGGTATAACAAAGGCGTCGAGGCGACAGAGTTAATAAATGAGAATGATGATGTAAAAATGCTAAAAAAATATCTTAGTCAACTTGGGTATGAATGGGATTTTTATTCTGATCAAGATAATATTATTCACCAATTTTACTTAATAAAAAACAACCAAGCGACCCTGCCCAGAAAGTTTAGTTCTGGAGAAAAGGAGATTGTTCACTTTCTATTAGCAATGTTTGCTCTCAACATTAAAGACGGAATGATCTTAATTGATGAACCTGAGCTTCATCTTCACCCGCGTTGGCAGAGAATTTTTCTTGGCCTTTTTAGAGAGCTATCTAAAGACAGAAACAATCAATTCCTCGTTGCAACTCATTCCCCATCTTTCGTCACACCCGACACTATTAACGATATTACGCGTATATATAAAACATCAAACGGCAGTCAAAAAGTATCCCTCAAAAAGGTAGACCTGCCGGAAAAAAAGAATTTAACAAGGATGATTAACAGCCAGAATAATGAACGAATTTTCTTTGCCGACAAAGTCGTTCTAGTTGAAGGAATAACCGACAGACTGGTGTTTTCCTCTCTTATTGAAGGTGCTTCAGCACGTCTTTTTGACAATCAAGCTATCGAAGTCGTTGAGGTCGGAGGAAAGCAAAATTTAGAACAATATAAGTCATTATTAAAGGCTCTGAAAACCCCGTCGTATATCATTACTGACCTCGACTATCTTATTGATTTTGGCTCAGAACAAATAAAAAACATGTTTGTATGTGATTATAAAAAATCATGGGAAGCACTTAATGATAAGAAGGGTTGGGACGCTTCTAACCTTACTCAAGGCCTAGAGAAATCTATCCAGGAAAACAACATTGAAGATTTAAGAGTGTTTTGGGATTATTTTAAGACCCGACATAAACACCTAAAAGAAAATCTTTCAGAGAATGAAAAAAAGATACTTCAACAGGAAATAGTGGAATTCAAACGAGCTGATACACATGTGTTGGCATTTGGCGAAATAGAAGAATATTTGCCAAACTTACCGAGAAAACGCCCTCAATTAGAAGAAATTATAGACATGCTAAACAATAATAGCTGGATTATAGATATTGAATCTAGTCAACAACGCCTTGAATTAATTAATATTGTTTGCTCAATTTTGGGTAGCTCAAAAGATCAGATAGATAAATTAATCACTGACATATCTGAGCGCAAAGAGGTGTTTCCATCATCGGCAAAAAAATAATTATGGGCGCGATGAAAGCACCCCACCCCTAAAACCTGTTGTTCTTCGGGAAGCCCTTTGGTGCCAGCCGTCCGGCCTGGGCGCGCTTGCCGAGCCAGTCTTTGAGTTTGGTTTCCACGGTCGTGCCGCGACCGGTTTCCCACGACAGGCCCTCCTTGAGGGTGAAAATCTTGGCGTCGCTAAGGCCGCCGTCTTTATATTTTTGCAGCATGACGCCACGGCCCCGTGTCATCACCGGCACCACCTGTTCCTTGCCTTCTGTCAGCGGGAAAAGGATCAGTTTATGGTTCTCGCCAATGGCCGCCACATGATCACCGCCTTGGGGCACTTCTGAACAGATATGGGCCTCAACATCGCCCTTGACGTTTAGAACCTGTTTGCCGTTTTTGGTTTGGGCGATGACCTCTTTTTCCTCAACAATAAAACCGCGCCCATCAGTGGCGGCGACCAGCAGACGGCGCGCCGGATCATGGAGGTAAAGGGCGACAGGCGCACTGTCTTTGCCTAAATCAATCATCATCGACAAGGGTTCCCCATGGCCACGGCCACCGGGTAATTTGTCAACGCCGAGGGTGTAAAAACGCCCGTTAGTGGCAAAGATGATGAGCCTGTCGGTGGTCTGGGCATGAAGGGCAAAGCGGCCCTTGTCGCCCTCTTTATATTTAACTTCTTCCGTCTCACTGAGATGGCCGCGAGTGGCGCGCACCCAGCCTTTTTCCGAACAGATGATGGTCACAGGCTCGCGCTCGATCATCGCCTCGAGCGGCACCACCACATTGGCCGGGGGCTCACCGAAATCAGAGCGCCGGGCGCCGATCTCGGTTTTCTGGCCAAAACGTTTCTTGATGTCGGCAATTTCATCACCAATCAGTTTCCAGCGTTTCTTGGAATCTTTAAGCAGGCTTTTAAGACTTTTTTCTTCCAACTTGAGGCCGTCAAATTCCTCGCGGATGGCGATCTCGTCCAGTTTACGCAAGCGCCGCAGACGCATGTCGAGAATGGCCTCGGCCTGAACCTCCGTCAGCTTGAACTTTTTCATCATCTTCGGCTTGGGTTCGTCCTCGTCGCGAATGATGCGGATCACCGCGTCGAGATTGGCGTAAACGATGAGATAGCCGCTGAGAATTTCCAGCCGGTGGGCGATCTTTTCCAGCCGGTGTCTGGTGCGCCGCTGGAGGACAATATGGCGATGATCGAGAAAGGCCTGCAAAACCTCACGCAAATTCATCACACCAGGCGTGCCGTCGGCATCGAGCACGTTGAGGTTAAGCGGTATCCGCACATCAAGGTCGCTCTGGCGGTAAAGGGATTCCATCAGCAAGGCGGCATCAACGGTGCGGTTCTTGGGCTCAATGATAAGGCGCAGATCAGCCGCCGATTCATCACGGATATCGCCGAGCATGGCCAATTTGCGCTCATGGAGCAGCTCGGCGATTTTCTCGATCAGTCGGGATTTTTGTACCTGATAGGGAATTTCAGTAATGACGATCTGATACTGGCCGTGGGAAAGCTCCTCCTTTTCCCACCGGGCACGCAGACGAAAACCGCCCCGCCCCTTGGTATAGGCCTCAAGAATATTTTCTTTGGCCTCAACAATGGTGCCGCCGGTGGGAAAATCCGGCCCCGGCATGAAACCGACGAGCTTGGCCATGGTGGCGTTGGGAAACTTGATGAGGTGGATCAGGGCGTCACAGATCTCACCGGCATTATGGGGCGGGATGCTGGTCGCCATGCCGACCGCAATACCCGTCGCGCCATTGGCCAGCAGATTGGGGAAACCGGCCGGCAGAACCACCGGCTCTTCTTCCTCGCCATCATAGGTGGGGCGAAAATCCACCGCGTCTTCGGAAAGCCCGTCGAGCAGGGTTGTCGCAATTTCGGTCAACCGGGCCTCGGTATAACGCATGGCGGCGGCGTTATCGCCGTCGATATTGCCGAAATTTCCGTGGCCCTCAACCAGCATGTAACGCTGGGCGAAATCCTGGGCCAGACGCACCATGGCGTCATACACCGCCACATCACCGTGGGGATGGTATTTACCGATCACATCGCCAACGACCCGGGCGCATTTCTTATAGCCCGATTTGGGGTCGAGCTTGAGTTGCTGCATGGCGTAAAGGAGCCGCCGGTGAACCGGCTTTAACCCATCGCGCACATCGGGCAGAGACCGCGAGGTGATGGTGGACAGGGCATAGGAGAGATAACGCTCGCCAAGAGCCTCGGCAAGGGGCGCATCACGAACATTGGCGACAGACGCGCGGGGTGTTTTCGACATGTATGAGTTCACTCGGAAATTAGGGGATCAAACACCAGATATTGTAGTTATTCCCGTCAAACGGTCAACCAGTCGATGGCGGGCCGGGGGCAGGCCCTTATGATGGGGGGCGAAAACATGGCGCTCGAGGAAGGTTCCGGTGAGGTTCAGCCCCTCAAGAACGGCCTCGGTTGACGGCGGCGGCTGGGATTGGGGCGAATCCGCCTCGCCGACCCGCAGAAATTGCGGCAAAGGAAGCAATTTATCCCGGTATGGCGCCCCGGCTTCCTTTGACACCGCGCGGCCCGATTTCGGCGACACATAGACCAGATCATCACATGCTCCGGTGGCCGCACAGGTTGCCAGATCAAGGCCAAAGCCGAGATCGGCGAGAAGCCCTATTTCCCAGCAGATATAGGCTGCCGCCCAGTGGGGTCCGGGCAGAGCCTCAAGCAGATAGAGGAAATCGAGATAAATCTTTTCATGGGGTTCACGCTCAGGCAGGGCGGCTTCGGCCATTGCACAGGCCGAGGTGAGAGCACTGAGGCGGTCTGGATCATCGAGGAAAGCAGGGCTATGGGCGCTCTCCAGCTCGATTGTGTAATTGCCCAGATGTTCCTCCAGCCGTGCGCGCCAACTGGCGGCCATTACATTGCCCGCCTGCAGTATGCCGCGCTTGGTGCGCGAAAAGCCGCCCCGCACCAGACCCGCATGGCGGCCGTGTTCAAGGGTCAACAAGGTGAGAATGGCGGAGCTGTCTCCGTGACGGCGCGCCGAAAGCACGATACCGCTGTCAGTCCAATCCATCCGGCTAAAGCCTATCTTTCATTGATCACCGCTCTGGCCCGATTTCCTCAGGCGTTGTAGTCGAGCCCCAAAGCGCGGAAATAGCGCGGGTCTTCCGACCATTTGTCGTGTTTCTTGACGCGCAGGAAAAGATGCACCTTACAGTCGAGCATGGTCTCAAGCTGGGCTCTGGCTTGCGCCCCGATCTCTTTTATTCGTGAGCCCCCCTTCCCCAGCACGATCCCCTTCTGGCTGTCGCGCTGGACATAGACCACCTGGTCGATTTTCACATCGCCATTGTCAAAATTCTCCCAAGCTTCGGTTTCCACCGCGATCGCATAGGGCAATTCCTGATGGAGCTGGAGAAAAACCTGTTCGCGGGTGATCTCGGCGGCGAGCAGACGCTGGGGCATGTCGCTCAACTGGTCCTCGGGAAACAGCCAGTGACCTTTTGGCAGGCCGGGCAGGATAGCGGCCATAAGGTCATCGACCCCCTCACCGCTCAAGGCCGAGATCATAAAGGTGTGATCGAATTTCCCGGCATCGTGAAGGCGCTGGGTCAGGGCAAGAAGGGCCTCGGGCTTGACCAGATCTATCTTATTGAGGACCAGAAAAACCGGGCGCCGTTTTCCCTCGCCCGGCCCTTCTTCTGCATATTTTTCCAGTCCGTCGACAATAATGCGGGTGTCCTTGTCAAAGCCCGACTTGGCATCGACCATCAGCACCACAACATCGGCCTCTTTGGCACCGCCCCAGGCGGCCGCCACCATTGCCCGGTCAAACCGTTTCTTCGGCGTGAAAATACCCGGCGTGTCGATAAAGACAATCTGTGCGTCACCGGAAACCGCAATGCCGAGCACCCGGTTGCGGGTGGTCTGGACCTTGGGCGAGACAATCGTCACCTTGGCCCCGACCAGACGGTTGACCAGGGTCGATTTACCGGCGTTCGGCGCACCGAGCACGGCGACATAGCCGCAATGCATGTTTTCAGGCGCACTCATTCTGATTTCTCCTCAATATTAGCCAAAAGCAAGGCGGCGGCAGCCTGTTCGGCGGCCCGTTTGTTGGCGCCGATGCCGGTGGCCGGGACATGTCCGGCAAGGCTCACCTCGACGGTGAATTGGGGCGCATGGTCAGGACCTTCACGGTCGGTAACCGTATAGACCGGCAGCGCCAGACCTCGCGCCATGGCCCATTCCTGAAGCGCCGTCTTGGCG
>JABJES010000254.1 GCA_018663165.1 Rhodospirillaceae bacterium | reverse complement strand
GATTTTCGGGCTTCTTAACGGGGTCGGCGAAAGCGGTGCTTATATCGCCATTGGTCCGATCGAGGGTTGTTCGATTTCCGCCGCCCACCGCGCGGCTCATATTGGATATGGGGCTCTGCTGCGGTCCTATCGTTTCGATAAATACCGCACCCGCGAGAAAACGGTCCAAAAATCCAGCCTTAAACATTTCACTTTGATGTTAAGTGGCTTTGCGGCGGCAAAAAAGGCTTTCAAGCCCCTTGAAAAGACCGCCGAGGGGGTCTTTTTCACCCGCGATCTGGTCTCTGAGCCAGCCAATGTTCTATATCCGGAAACCCTCGCCAAGCAAGCCAAGACCCTTGAGAAACTGGGCGTCAAGGTCGAGATTTTCACTGAGGCGAAACTGCGCAAAATGGGCATGGGAGCGCTCCTCGGCGTCGCCCAGGGCAGTGTGCGTCCACCTAGGGTCGTGGTCATGCAATGGCGGGGCAATGCACGGGCCAAGGACAAGCGTCCCCTGGCCTTTGTCGGCAAGGGCGTGACCTTCGATTCCGGTGGTATTTCGATCAAGCCCTCTGGCGGCATGGAAGACATGAAATGGGATATGGGGGGGTCGGCCGTCGTTATCGGCTTGATGAAGGCGCTTGCCGGGCGTAAGGCAAAGGTCAATGCCGTCGGTATTGTCGGTCTGGTTGAGAACATGCCCTCGGGTTCGGCCCAGCGCCCTGGCGATATTGTCACCTCGATGTCCGGACAGACGATCGAGGTTCTCAATACAGACGCCGAAGGCCGTCTGGTGCTGGCCGATATCCTTTGGTACTGCCAGGAGCGTTTTAAACCGAAAGCAATGATCAATCTTGCCACCTTGACCGGGGCCATCATTATCGCTCTGGGAAGTGAATATGCGGGGCTATTTTCGAATAATGACGGGTTGGCCGGCAAGCTTGAGGCGGCGGGCAATTCGGTGGCTGAAAAGGTCTGGCGCTTGCCGCTTAATCCGGCTTTCGACAAGATGCTCGACTGCGATATTGCCGACATGAAGAACATCACCAACCAGCGTGGTGCTGGCAGTATTACGGCGGCTCAGTTCCTTCAGCGTTTTGTCAACAAGACGCCTTGGGCCCATCTCGATATTGCCGGGGTGACCTGGGATAAAAAGGACAAACCGACGGTGCCAAAGGGTGGCACCGCCTTTGGCGTCCGGCTTCTTGATCAGCTCGTCAGTGATCATTATGAAAAGGGTTAAAAAGTCACTATAACACCTTGTAATTATGACTGAAATTAACTTTTATCATTTGCAGAGCCATCCTCTGGAACAGGCGCTGCCAAAGCTTCTTGAAAAGGTTGTCGGGGCCGGATTCCGGGTTGTCGTTCTCAGCCCCTCAAAGGCCCGTCTTGGGGTCCTGAACGCGGCGCTGTGGACCTATGATCCAGGCACCTTTCTGCCTCATGGGAGCGCCGTTGAGGGCCATGCCAGCGAACAGCCGGTGTGGCTCACCGACAGCCCTGAAAATCCCAATGAGGCATCGGTTCTGGTGCTTACCGATGGGGTCGTCTGCGAGGTTTATTCCGAGTATGAAAAATGCCTCGATCTGTTTGACGGTAACGATCCGCAAGCCGAGGCGGCGGCGCGTCATCGCTGGAAAGCTTATCGGGACGATGGCCACAAGGTGACCTATTATCAACAGGATGCCCGTGGCGGCTGGGAACAAAAGAGCTGACCTGATAAGCTCTGCTTGCCGCCGACCTTCAGGGCGTCTATAAGGCCGCTTCCTTAATGCTTGGAGAGACACAGAACCCATGGCAATCGAACGCACCTTATCGATCATTAAGCCTAACGCGACAGCGAAGAACCTCACCGGTCAGATTAACGCCCGGTTTGAGACTGCGGGGTTGCGGATCATTGCTCAAAAACGGCTGCAACTCACCCCGCAACAGGCTGAACAGTTTTATGTGGTTCACAAGGACAGGGCATTTTACAAGGATTTGTGCGCTTTTATGACCTCGGGTCCGGTTGTTGCCCAGGCCCTGGAAGGGGAAGGTGCGATTGCCAAGAACCGTGAAATCATGGGGGCGACCAATCCCGCTAATGCCGAGGAAGGCACGATCCGCAAGGATTTCGGTGATTCGATTGAGGCTAATTCTGTTCACGGCTCGGACAGTCCGGAAACTGCGGCGCAAGAGATCGCTTTTTTCTTCAGCGGCTTGGAAATTGTCGGCTAGGCGAAGATGAGGGCCGCTTTTTAGCCCTTCTGCTGAGACCAGCAAACCGATGAGTAACAAAAAAGGCCGCCCGGGAGGGACGGCCTTTTTCTTTTGTCTATGTGTGTATCTTCAGCCAGGTGAACGCTCGGTGAGGAAAAGAGCCATGAAAGAGAGGGTCACGGCGATCGCGATGCAGCTGTAAGCGGTCATCTTGATGAAATTCTGCCAGTC
>JABJES010000304.1 GCA_018663165.1 Rhodospirillaceae bacterium | reverse complement strand
CCGCCGATACAGACCTGTATGCCCGCCTCGCGCAGGGGCCGGGCCAGATCAAGGGTATGGGGAAACTGGTTTGACTGAACGCCAACGAAACAGACCATCCCCCGCCCCCCGGCGCGACGGATACGGCGGATAATCCGGGATGGATTTATGTGGGTGTTGGTCTCGTCATGGGCGTCGATATCAATGTCGGTATCGATCCCGAGAAGATTGCGTTGATGGCTGTCCATGGCCAGGGCGTAAAGGGTCGCCAGGGTATTGGAGGGAATGGCCGACCGCGCCCACTGGATCACATAGCCATCATCGTCATAATGAGACGGCTTGATGAGAATTAGACAGAAACGGCTACTTTGTTGGCGCTTACCCTCAAACATCGTCCCTTTGCCTCTCGGCTCAGATACGGATCATCAACCAAGCGTAACATGGAACAAAGCCTAAGCAACCGATTCCAGCAGCTTCCCTCAAACTTGCTTTGTTAATAATACTTTAGATTTCCCTCACCATAAGAGATAATGGGGGCCTGAATGTGGCTGTTGCCTCTTTTCGGGGTGGTTTGTTGATCCCGTTTTTCAAGCTGAGACGAAGCGAGTTCTGTATTTATGGCCGTTTGTCATCGTAATTCTTTTTTGCATACAACCACCGTTCTTGTGGCTCTTTCGGCCATGATTACGCCCCTATGGGCGCAAGAAGGCGCGATAGTTTCCGCCCAGCCTTCGGCCGCCAATTACGATCTAGCGACCAATGTCATCCTTCAGACGTATTGGCAGCGGGTTAATGAACAAAAGCCCTATCACAGCGCCTATACGAGCCCTTACGCCGCTCAGGCCTACGGCTATCCGCAAGCTGCATACCCGCAAGCGGGCTACCAAGCTGCATATCCTGCCTATACCAGTCCAGCCCTGCCCTCGGGCTATGTCCCCCCTGGCGCTTACGTCCCCTATCCGGTTCAGCCCCAGCCCTATGCCGCAAACACAGTCCCACAGCGGGTATCACAGGGGGTATCACAGAGGGTATCACTGCCAGCTCAAAAGCCCCCGGTTCGGCAAGCGGCGGCCGCGCCGCCGAAAGACAGGCGAATTTTGACCAATATGGATTACTGGAAGAATTATTACCGCGCCCCGATCGATTTTGTGACCGCGCCGCTGAGCTGGGATACGAGTGAGTGGATGCGCGCCGCCCTGGTGAGCGGTGTTGTTGGCGGGCTTATGTTTGCCGACCAATCCATTGATGATTTCTTCGTCGATAACCAGAGCGGGTTTGGTGACGCGATCTTTTCCGTCAAACCCATCGGAAACAGCAAACACATGCTTGCCACCTATGGCGGTGTTTATGCTGTCGGTGCGGTTTTTGGCGATGAGAAAATGCAGGAAACGGCACTTCTCGGCTTACAGGGCTTTGCCATTGCCGGTCTTTTCTCTGAATCAGCCAAAAAACTGTTCGGGCGCAGCCGGCCCGACAAAGAGGGCGCTAGTTCCTGGGACTTCGAAGGACTTGGGGGCGGAAACTCATTTGTCTCTGGCCATGCCACCGTCGCCTTTACGGCAGCCACGATATTCTCCGAACAGTATAAGAATCATTGGTATGTGCCCCCCGCCGCCTATACCCTGGCCAGTCTTGTCGCCATGTCGCGGGTCTATGATAATGACCACTGGATGAGCGATGTGGTCGCCGGTGCCGTTCTCGGCTATTCCGTCGGCAAGATCGTCACCTATCTTAGCCCCTTCATAGATGGCAGCCGCCAGATGTCCCTGATGCCCAACATCTCAGGCGATAATTATGGGGTCAATCTGGTGATGAAACACTAGGAATAAAAATCTGCCGCAAGATATCAGGCGTCAATTCCGGCATTCATACCTTCCACAAGTTTTCCGCCCCCCCATCCCAAAACGAGGTCTTTTCCCCCATGAACGTCGTGCCGATGAATCCGGAAGAAGAAGTTCTCAAACGTTATGCCAACGCCTCTCAAGAGCGCGAAGAGGCCCTGTGCTGTCCGGTCGAATACGACAGCCAATACCTCAAAGTTATTCCGCCCGAGATTCTTGAGCGCGATTACGGCTGTGGCGACCCTTCACGTTATGTGCGTGAGGGCGAGACGGTTCTCGATCTGGGCTCAGGGGGCGGCAAGATCTGTTACATCATTTCCCAGATTGTCGGACCATCGGGGCGCGTCATCGGCGTTGATTTCAATCCAGCGATGCTGGAGCTGGCTGAAAAATACCGCACTCAACTGGCTGAAACGATCGGTTGGGATAACGTCACCTTTCGGCGCGGCCATATCCAGGATTTAAAAACCGACGTCACGGCAATGGCCCGTTATGTCGAGGATAACCCGATAGCTGATTTTGACGGGCTTCAGGCCTTTGAGCATTTTCGCGCCACCGCCCCTGCCCTCATCAAGGAGGATTCCATCGACGTGATCGTCTCCAACTGTGTGCTTAATCTGGTCCACACGGAAGATAAGGCCCAGTTGTTTTCCGAGATGTACCGGGTTTTGAAAACCGGCGGCCGGGTTGCTATTTCCGATATCGTCAGCGATGAAGTGGTGCCCGAAAATATGCGTAAAGACCCGGAATTATGGTCTGGATGCCTGTCCGGGGCCTATCAGGAACGTGCCTTTTTACGCGCCTTTGAAGAGGCTGGCTTTCACGGTATTGAGGTGGCCAAGCGCGATGAAAGCCCCTGGCGAACAATCGAGGGAATTGATTTCCGCTCAATTACGGTAACCGCCTATAAGGGCAAGGCTGGCCCCTGCATGGACCATAATCAGGCAGTGATTTACACCGGCCCCTGGCGCAAGGTGCTCGACGATGACGGCCATACCCTGGAGCGCGGCGAACGCATGGCTGTGTGCGAAAAAACCTTTCGGCTGTACACTTCCGCCCCCTACGCAGACCAGATCATCCCGGTGCCGCCCATGGAAGCGGTCGATCCGGACAAGGCGGAGGAATTTGACTGTCGCCGCAACGTCAAACGCCACCCCCGCGAAACCAAGGGGGCCGGTTACGACGTAACGACGGAGGTAATCGAGGATTGCTGTAATGGCGGTGAGAGCGATGAAAGCTGTTGCGACTAGGGCAACAGAGAACGTCCGTCGAAACTAAATATTGTTACCCGTCACAAACAGATAAGTAAAACAGATGAGCTTTGACGATCTAATTTCAGACATCATAGCCACAGTAATAGGAGGCTCGATACTCGCCCTTCTTTTCTTTTGGATCCGTGAAAAATTTTTTCCATACCCAAATATTGTGGGGCACTGGTATTTCGAGACGCACACGACAAAGGCATCATACCAACCATATGAAGGAAGAGTTTTAAGGTATATGGCGATACTCTGGCGCGAAGGAAACCGGGTTCAGGGTACTATTGAAAAAATTCATGAAACTTCTTCAAACGGAGAGAAAGAATATATTGGAAAAGATCGAACAAGAGGAGTCGTGGAGGGATGCCTGGAACAAAATTACTTCACTAAAGACCGGTTGTTTCTTCACGTTGTAGAGGATGGCCCCCGTCGTGAATCCATAAATTTTTATGAAATCATGATTAAAGCTGATCACAACATGGATGGTACATTCACATCAACAATCGCAGATCAAGACGGCACAACTATTTGGCAAAGAGCTAAGTTTTAAAAATTTTCAAAAGATCATCAGGGCCGAAAGACGGCTGGCCGGTGATGGTTGCTATAAATAAGCTGGTTTAGATCTAAAAAAGTTTATATAACCGCAATGCATGAAAAAAATTGCTGCGTTCTCCTTGTTTTTATTGCTGGCTTTACCCGCATTTTTGCCGTGGCTTCCCCATGGCGTTGCCCACGCGGTTCATGATTATCAAAAATCACATCATCAAATCAGCACCCACTCAACAAGCCAAAGATACGGCCTTGGCAACGCCTCTCATGGCCATAGTGAAGGAACGCAGGAAAGCCTTCATCACGTTATAAATATAGATGTTCTGACATATTTTAGCGATTACCTGCATGTTGATCTTCGATCCCCGAAACAAGTTGTCTTAACGGCTCCGGCTCGGGACTCTCAGAATATTGAATTTTTGGCGGCGGCCAATTTCTTGCCACAGCAGGGCTTTGAACTTGCCTTCACACAAAATCGTGGACCGCCGGATTATGATTGGCGAATATTTCGCCCTGATACTTCCCTTTATCTGACAACACGGCGTCTCCGGATTTAAAGACAATCCGGGGCGTTATGCTTGTGCCCAGCATCCGCCGGCATTCTTGACCCATCTCGGTCATGCCCCCCCTTAAAAATTTTCTAAAAAATAGAACTCTTGAAAGGGAGAATCTTTTAGTGACCAAACTTCTTCAGTTTTTTACAGGCCAGAAACGTCTGCTTGCCTTTTCAGGTTTGGCAATCCTTCTGGTCGCCAGCTTCGGGATTATGACCGATGCTTTGGCTCACGGCGTTACGGAGGGTGATAAAGGCTACATTCAGGAAATTACCGGGGTAATGGCGATCGAATTTATCTATCTGGGCGCCAAACACATGATGACCGGATACGATCATTTATTGTTTCTCTTCGGTGTTGTTTTCTTTTTATACCGCCCCAAAGATGTGGGAATTTACGTCACTCTGTTCGCCGTCGGTCACGTTATTACCCTGCTGTCTGGCGTGTTGATGGACATCAAAATCAGTCCCTATATCATTGATGCCATTATCGGCTTTTCAGTCGTTTATAAGGCGCTGGACAATATGGGCGCCTTTCAACGCTGGTTCGGGTTCCAACCCAACACAAAAGCCGCCACCTTTATTTTCGGGCTATTCCACGGCTTTGGTCTAGCAACGAAGATTCTCGATTATGAGATATCTCCAGATGGCCTTCTTGCCAATCTCATCTTCTTCAATGTTGGTGTCGAGATAGGCCAGATATTGGCTCTGGTCGGCATTCTTATTGCAATCACCTACTGGCGAAAAGCAGGCGGTTTCCTGCGCCATGCTTATTCTGCCAATGCCGTCATGATGATGCTGGGTTTTCTCCTAATGGGATACCAGATCACAGGCTATTTCGTTTCATAGCCAATTTATTCCATCAAATTCTCTAGAGGAGACACCCCATGTATAATAAAAACATACCTTCAAATCTGGATATTCCATCGACGGGAAAGCTCATTAAATCAACCGTTCTGGCGGCGATCACCGCCGGGGCGTTGTTGGTAACGGTTGTACTTCCGGCAGAATACGGCATTGATCCGACAGGAATAGGCAATGCTATCGGCCTAAAGAAAATGGGTGAGATAAAAGTTTCGCTGGCCGAGGAAGCGGCTGTTGAACGGGCTTTGGAACGGGCAAAGCAATCAGCCGCCGCGGTCGATGTGCAGGAAGTGACCGTGAAACAAAAACAAGATGAAATGAATATTGTTTCAAAAGCAGAAGCTGACCCACCCGCAGCAAATCTTTTGAACCATGAAATGCAAGTCACACTTGCCCCCAATGAAGGCACGGAGATCAAAGTCAAAATGGATAAGGGAAAGCAGGTCAACTACACATGGTGGACAGATGGGGGGCGCGCAAATTTTGATATTCACGGCGATTCAAAAGAACTGAACATCGACTATCACAACTATAGCAAAGGCTCTCAACAAAAGAGCGAAGGCGTTTTAGTGGCCGCGTTTGACGGCAATCACGGATGGTTTTGGAGGAACCGCACACCAGAGACGATCACCGTTACGCTGCAAACAAACGGCGAATACACCAACATCAAACATATAGAGTAAGGAAAACCCACATGAAAAACTTAACCAGCAAACTTGGTAACCCGAAATTTCTTGTCGCCGCGGGTATTATCGCGATTGCGATTGCTGTTTTTTCAATCGTAATCTTCGGCACAGGTGGTGGCATAGATTCTGGCCACGGCCATACACACTAAAACGTTATAATGATATGCCAGAGCCACTTTAAAACCTGGCCCAGAGGCACAAACGAAAGACCCCGCTGGAACAAACCAGCGGGGTCTTTTTACGTTCTGACATCCTTCCGCCGGATGATTTTTTAGCCTATTCGACTTTATAGGCAACAATCTTTCCGTCATTCATCATCGGAATGACGATAAGGCCTTGAGAAGGTATATAGGCGAGGTCAGCACTGCCCTGGTTGAGATCGAGCAGTTCCTCGAACGAGCCGTCGGCGCGAACAAACAGAAGCTTTCCGTTCATCCAGTCAGTGACGAAATAATTACCAAAACCGTCGCCTTCAACCCCGTCAAGATTACCGATCGGCGCGCCGCTGCCGAGATCGGCAAGGGTCTGGCCGTCCATAGAAGCGGTTTTCAGATTACCGGGCCGGGTGGTGTTGAATCCTTCACTGATCGGTCCCCAGGCGCCGATAACGATACGATCTTCTTCAGCGAAAAGACCGTTGGGATTATCAAGAACGCCGGACTTGATCCAGGTCGAGAAATTCTCTCCATCGAGGCGATAAATCACATTATCCATCATGTCGGACACATAGACACGACCGTTTGCGTCAACCGCGACGTCATTGAGGAAAATCGCATCTATGGCCTCAAAGCGGCGCACTGACTTGTCGGCAAGATCAATAACAACCAGGGTATTGATATCGGCGACATAGAGTGTGCGATCAAAAATCGCCATTCCCTTGGGCGCGTTGAGACCCTCAACCCACATCTCTTCGATCATCTCGCCGGTCGGCCGGATTTTCGAGATGAAACCTTTGCCGTCCTTGTCATTGGGATTGCCGGCAACATTGGAGACATAGAGAACCTCGTCCTTGAGATCATAAATGACCGATTCGGGCTGGGCAAAACCATCCACCGACCAGGCTTTACTTAAAACAGGAACATCCCAGTTGCCCTCCGGTTTGTCATCACAACCAGACAGGACCAAGGCCAGAGGCAGCGCAAAAACAAGCGCCAGCGACAAGCTCGAAATATTTAACGGGAATGAACGGTTAACTTTCTTTGCGGGCACTTTGATGCCTCCCTTTTTTATCGATGCACTTTCCAGAAAACTAGGCCAAGCCAGAGCCCAATGCCAGATGTGAATTAGAGTTCTGTCAAAAAGGCCAAAAAAGGATTGTCCTTGATGACACAGGCTCCCCGGTTCAATCTGAAGCTATAGTGAGACCACAGTAAGGAATTGTGTAAGTTCAGGTAGAAATAGGTCATTTTCAAGGCAATGAGCGAAAAGAAAACAAAAACACCGGCCTCCCCCCTTTCAGACTTTGGGACGGATGATTTCGAAATTCTCGAAAAAAAGGAAGTTTTTCGCGGCTATTTCCGCATGGACCGCTATCGTCTACGCCACAAGCTCCATGCCGGCGGCTGGAGCCGGGAATTCACCCGCGAGATGTTCGAACGCGGTAACGCCTGCGCCGTTCTGCCCTATGACCCCCTGCGCGACACGGTTGTGCTGATCGAGCAATTCCGCATTGGCGCCTATGCCGCAGGCCGTCACCCGTGGCTGATTGAAATCATCGCCGGAATTATCGAGGACGGCGAAACCCCTGAACAGGTGGCTGTGCGGGAAACACAAGAGGAATGCGGTTGTCAGGTGTCTGATCTGGTGCCGATCAGCAACTATCTGGCCAGTGCCGGCGGCACATCTGAATGTACGGTGTTATTTTGCGGCCGGGTCGATTCAACAAATGCAGAAGGCATCCACGGTTGTGACGACGAGGATGAGGATATCCGGGTCATCGTCCTGTCCTTTGAAGAGGCTTACAGCCTGGTCAAATCAGGGGTCATTGCCAATGCAGCAGCCGTCATGTCGCTCTTCTGGCTGGCGCTTAACCGGGCGGATATCCGCCGGAAATGGACGTAAAATCTTAGATCAAAGGCGGCTTTCTGCAATCAGCGCCTTTGTATAGGGGTTTATGGCACGGCGCGCCCGCAGGCTTGAGGTGGCAAGTTCCTCGACTTTTTCACCCCCTTTCATGACCATCACCCGATCACACATATGGGCAATAACCCCGAGATCGTGGCTGACCAGGATATAGGTCAGCCCAGTTTCGGTTTTTAAACTCATCAGCAGGTTGAGGATCTCCGCCTGAACCCCCACATCAAGGGCCGAGGTCGGTTCGTCGAGCAACAGAAGATGCGGCGCCGTCATCAGGGCGCGGGAAATGGCGACCCGTTGGCGCT
>JABJES010000050.1 GCA_018663165.1 Rhodospirillaceae bacterium | reverse complement strand
CGCGGGTCAGGGTTTCAAAGCCGAGCATCTGGCGCTCACCCCCCGCCATGTCGCCCTCAATCACAAGCACCAGATTTTCAATGCGGATACCGTAGGCCCCCGCTCGGTAATAGCCGGGCTCGTTGGAGACCACCATGCCGGGCATGAGCGCCACCTTGTTGGGGATTTTTGAAATGCGCTGAGGGCCTTCATGGACACCGAGATAACAGCCGACCCCGTGGCCGGTGCCGTGATCGTAATCGAGCCCCACTTGCCACAAAGATTTGCGCGCCAGAGCGTCCAGCGCCGACCCTGTCGTGCCGCTTGGAAAACGGGCGCTGGCCAGGGCAATATGGCCCTTGAGAACACGGGTAAAATGATCCCGCTGTTCGTCGTCCGGCGCACGCCCCTCACCAGCGATAAAGACCGTGCGGGTGACGTCGGTAGTGCCGTCAAAGTATTGCGCCCCGGAATCGACCAGATAGAGGTCACCGGGAGACAGCATCCGATCAGATTCCGCCGTCACCCGGTAATGAACGATGGCCCCGTTAGGCCCCGAACCGGAAATGGTCGGAAAGCTGAGATCCCGGAGAAGATCGCTTTCCCGGCGCAGGACTTCCAGATGGTCGGCTGCCGCCAACTCGCTGACCGCCCCGCCGGGAGCCGCGTCTGAAAGCCAGGCGAGAAAGCGCGTCAAGGCCGCCCCGTCGCGCAGATGGGCGGTGCGGATGCCGTTACACTCGGTATCGTTTTTCAACGCCTTGGGAAGCTGACAGGGGTCTTTGCTGTTGCGAATTTTCGCTCCCGCTGCTTTAAGGCGATCAAACACCCAGGCCGCAGACCGCGCCGGATCAACAAGTATCGTTTCGCCCGCACCAGCCAGCCGATCAAGGGCCGGGCCGAAATCATCGGGACCATGGAGACCGACCTCGGAGCCCAGATGATCAAGAAGGCCGGAGGATATTTTTGCCGGGTCGAGGAAAAGCTCAACCGTCCCGTCGGCCATTAGAACCGCGTAAGAAAGGGGCAGTGGCGTGTGGGCAACATCACCGCCTCTGATATTCAATAACCAGGCGATGGAATCCGGCGCCGTAATCACAACCGCCCCGGCTCCAGCCTTTTTCAGCTCTGCACCCAGTTTCCGCCGCTTATCGACCGATGATTTTCCGGCATAGGCGAGATCATAGGGAAATACCGGGGCTGTCGGCGGTTGGGGCTGATCTGCCCACGCCCCATCAAGGGGATTGGTCTGGCAAGGGACAAGCGACGCCCCGGCCTTGTGCGCCGCACGCTCATAGCGGGCAAGGTCGTCCGGCGTGTGGAGGCGAGAGTCATACCCAAGCCTTTGTCCCGTCTTTAAATGCCCGGCCAGCCAGTTGGTCGGCGGCTCGTCGGCGATGTGACGGAGGTCAAAATCCGCCCCATCCACTTCTTCGGCTGCCTGCAACGTATAACGCCCATCGGTGAAAAACGCAGCGTCCCCGCCCAACACAATCGCCAACCCTGCCGAGCCGGTAAAGCCGGTAAGCCAGGCCAAACGCTCGGCGCAGGGGGGCAAATATTCGTTCTGATATTCGTCGCCATGGGGAACGATGAAGCCATCGAGTTTGCGACGCACCAATTCACCGCGCAGGGCGGTAAGAGGTGTTTCGCCTTCTTGCATAATTTTTTTGCCGGGTTGGGCCATTTTGAGATGCTAGAGCATATCGATTAGCGGGCCAACACCAGGGTCGCCCATTCGCCGATGATAATCCGCCGGATCAGGCGAAACCCCTGGGCGCGATAGGCGCAAAGCACGCCCTGAGCCTCGCGGGCAAGAATACCGGAGAAAACACTGACCCCGCCGGGTTGAAGCCGCGCCGCCACATGGGGTGCCATAGCAATGATCGGCCGGGCGAGAATATTGGCCAGAATCAAATCATAGGCCCTTATCCGTCCGACCCGGCGGTTTGAGAGCCCCTTACCGACAAAGGGCGTGACCCGGCCCGCAACCCCGTTATCACGGATATTATAGCGCGCCACCCGGATTGCCACCGGGTCGATATCACAGGCCTTGACCGGAACCCCCCAGGTTTTGGCCATGGCGATGGAGAGAATCCCCGAACCACAGCCCACATCAAGGGGTGCTGCAAAACGATAGCGCCGCGCCAATCCATCAAGGGCGACCAGACAGCCCAGGGTCGAATCGTGATGGCCGGTGCCGAAGGCCTGTCCGGCGTCAATGCGGATGCCGATACGGCCCGGTGGCACCGGGTCTGTCTCATGGGAGCCATAGACGAAATAGCGCCCGGCGCGGACCGGCGGGAACCCGCGCTGGCTTTCGGCCACCCAGTCCCGGTCCTCGACCCGTTGAATTTGCAAAGGAGGCGACGCGGCAAGGCCACAATCGGCCGCCATTTGCGCCAATACTGCCTCCAACTCGCCCCGCTCAGGTTTTTGCGGCACCAGGCCTTCAATTGTCCAGGGGCCGCCAGTACGAACCTCAAAGGTGGAAACCACCTCGCACAGGCGGTGCATTGCCGCCTCGGCAGTAGGCTTGGCTATCGGCGGAACCTCGAAACGGATCGACCAGTAAGGAACGGCGGATGTGCTCATGCGGGCTCGACGAAACTTTCCATGACCTTTTTGACCCCGGTGGAAAAAGCGATCTCCAGCTTGTCGCCATCCACCGCATTGACCCGGCCATAACCGAATTTCTGGTGAAAGACCTCATCACCGGCGCGAATGCCGCTTTTTGACGCCGGGGGATTTGCCGTCACTTTCACACGATGCGCGGTTCCCTCGATAGTGCGCGGGGAGCGACCGCCATATCGGGTCGCCTCTGGCGCATAATCCAGACCGTCCCCATCCTCGGCCAGCCCCGCCGCGCCGCCGCCGTAAAGACCGGGTGCTGTGATCCTCTCCACATGATCGTCCGGCACCTCGTCGATAAAGCGCGAAGGAATGGGAGAGTGCCACTGGTTATAGACATGGCGGCTGGCGGCAAAGCTGATATCGGCGCGCTTGCGGGCACGGGTCAGGCCCACATAGGCCAACCGGCGCTCTTCCTCCAGGGCTGTAATGCCGCCTTCGTCCATGGCGCGCTGGTGAGGAAACAGCCCCTCTTCCCAGCCGGGCAGGAAAACCGTGTCGAATTCCAGCCCCTTGGCACTGTGCAGGGTCATCAGATTGACCATGTCGCCCTTGGAATTTTCAGCATTCTCCATGACCAGGCTGACATGTTCGAGAAACCCCGGCAGGGACTCAAAATCCTCCAGGGCGGCGATCAGTTCTTTAAGGTTTTCAAGCCGTCCTGGGGCGTCAGGGGCCTTGTCCGCCTTCCACATGGCGGTATAGCCGGATTCATCAAGGATCAACGCCGCCAGCTCATCATGAGGCAGGGCGTCGAGTTGACCTCGCCAACGGGTGAAATCAGACATCAAGGCGAAAAGCGGGTTGCGCGCCCGGGCGGTCAGCTCATCGGTTTGGAGAAGCTCCCCCACCGCCCTTGTAAGCGGAATACGGCGGGACCGGGCATGATGGTGGATAATACGCAAGGTCGCATCACCGAGACCGCGCTTGGGCACGTTGATGATGCGCTCGAAAGCCAGATCGTCATCGGGCTGGACCAGCACCCGGAAATAGGCGATGGCGTCACGGATTTCCTTGCGCTCATAGAAACGCGGGCCACCAACCACCCGGTAAGGCAGGCCAAGGGTAATAAATCGTTCCTCGAATTCACGCATCTGGAAACTGGCGCGCACCAGAATGGCGATCTGGGAAAGAGCATGGCTCTTGCGGTGAAGGGTCTCGATTTCCTCACCGATGACCCGGGCCTCTTCCGCCCCGTCCCAGACACCGCGAATGGTCACTTTTTCACCCTCACTGGCCTCTGTCCAAAGGGTTTTGCCCAGCCGCCCTTCATTGCAGGCGATCAACCCGGAAGCGGTGGCGAGGATATGCGGCGTCGAGCGATAATTCTGTTCCAGCCGGACAACTTTGGCGCCGGGAAAAT
>JABJES010000067.1 GCA_018663165.1 Rhodospirillaceae bacterium | reverse complement strand
CCTTGCGGTAATCTTCCAGATCCCCCTCGTACGGTGCCCCCTTGCCATCTTCGACCAGCCACAGGCGGTCGGCGGTGGCCTCGATCAGATGATGATCGTGGCTGACCAACACAACAGCACCCTCAAAGGCGTTGACGGCTTGCACAAGGGCCTGGCGCGAGGCGATGTCGAGATGGTTGGTGGGCTCATCGAGGAGCAGGATATTGGGCTTGTCGGCCGACATCAGAGCGAACAGAAGCCGCGCCTTTTCACCGCCTGAGAGATTTCCAACCGTGGTTTCGGCCTTTTGCTGCTCAAAGCCGAAGCGGCCGAGTTGCGAGCGCGCCTGTTGCTCGGTCTCTCTGGGGCGGCGTCGCTTCATCTCAATCAGTGGTGTGGCGGTAAGGTCGAGCTCTTCGCCCTGATGCTGGGCGAAATAGCCGATGCGTAGCTTGCCCGATTTTACAGCCCGCCCGGAAAGTGGCCTCAATTTACCCGCCAGCAGGCGGATCAGGGTTGATTTGCCATTGCCGTTGGCGCCGATCAGGGCAATGCGGTCGTCGTTGTTGAGGGATAAATTAAGATTGTTCAACACCGGCTTGTCGTCATAGCCGACGGTTACATCATCCATATTGAACAGTGGTGAGGACAGGGATGCCGGGTCGGGAAAGCCGAAAGTGACGCTGCCGCCCTCTCGCCGTTCGGGGATCGGCTCCATCTTTTCGAGCATTTTTAGGCGCGATTGGGCCTGTTTGGCCTTGGTCGGCTTATAGCGGAACCGTTCGACGAATTTGCGGATATGGTCGCGCTGGGCGTCCTGTTTGACCCGCATCTTGGCGTTCTGTTCAAGCTGCATGCGCCGTGTGGCTTCAAAGCGATCATAGCCGCCCTTATAAAGGATCAGCTTCTGGTCTTCGAGATGGAGGATTTCATCGACCACCCGGTTGAGCAAACCACGGTCATGGCTGACGATCAGGATCGTGCCGGGATAGGTTTTAAGGTAACTCTCCAGCCACATACTGGCTTCCAGATCGAGATGGTTGGTCGGCTCATCAAGCAGCAATAAATCCGGTTGGGTAAAAAGCAGGGCGGCAAGGGCGACGCGCATCCGCCAGCCGCCGGAAAACTCACCACAGGGTCTTTGCTGGGCTTCCTCGTCAAAGCCAAGCCCGGCGAGGATGCGGGCGGCGCGGGCCGGCGCGCTGTGGGCCTCTTTGTCCCGCAGGCGGGCATGAATTTCAGCCATCCCATGGGGGTCGTGGCCGGATTCCAGAGCCTGGTTAAGGCTGACCAGTTCTTTATCACTGGCCAGAACCGTGTCGATCAGGCTCTGTTCGCCGCCGGGCGCCTCCTGGCTGGTGGCGCCGATCGTCCAGCGCGGCGGTATGGTGATGTGGCCGTTATCGGCTTCCAGATCTCCCGTGATCAGATGCAGCAGCGTGGTTTTGCCGGTGCCGTTGCGGCCGACCAGCCCGACCCGATGGCCGGGGCTGATGGTGGCCGATGTCTGATCGAGGAGAACTCGAGCGCCGATTCGGTAGGTGAGGCTATCAATACGTAACATGGGGGGCGGTTTAACACGCCCGCGCGCACAGTCAAACCGCTATTGAGACTTGCACTATTCGCGGGGTGTCCCTGATTATTTTAAAAAAATACCCCCCCGGGCCGAAGCACCGGGGAGGCAAGGGGGGGAGGAGAAGCCGTTTCCGGCTTCATATCCAGCGCCTGATGAAGAGACAGACGCAGAATTTAGTGTTTAAGCCGTTAGCCCTGAGCGGCGACCACAACGATCATGGTTTTTTCGCCGTTGGTGTTGGTATAGCCAACCTCAAAGCTGCCGTTCTCCAGACGCTTGACCGAGCCAAGAGTGGCATAGTCGCTCTGGGCCTTGGCGGCGCGGATGGCCTGGACAGTCTCGACACCGGCGGTCGGCGCCTTGGCTGTCTGGGTGTAACCGGTCACGCCTTGGGCGGTCTGGGTAAGGGCTTTGGCCTGGGCCGTCTGGCCGAGAACCGCAGTTGCGAGCAGGACGGTCAAGGCCATGGTTTTCAGAGTTTTTGTCATTTTTTTATTCCTTTTCTTCCAAACATGGCGGGACGAGAAATGTGCTGATCCGTCTCGGTGCCCGCTGGATTACGTTGATCAGTTGATGGGAATATAAATAACTGAGTAAAATAATGGAAATTGATCTTTTATATGATATAAATTCATATGGTGAATATTTCTGGTGTCGATTTAAACCTCCTGATTGTCTTCGACGCGCTCATGCGCGAGCGCAACGTCACCCGTGCCGGAGAAAAGATCGGCCTGTCTCAGCCAGCGGTCAGCAACGCCCTTAACCGCCTGCGCCACCTTGTCGGGGATGAGCTCTTTATTCGTGGACCCAAGGGCATGCGGCCGACCCACCGGGCGATGGATATGGCGGGGCCGGTGCGCCAGGCGATGAATAATATCGAAAGCGCCTTAAGTGATCGGGAATTCAGTCCGCTGCGAGAGACTCGTCCGCTGCGCTTCGCCCTGTCGGATTATGCCACCTCTCTGTTCTTTCCAGCCCTTGTCGGAATTTTGCAGGGCGAGGCTCCAGGCGTCGAGTTGATCAGTCGCCCCCTGGCGCGGGAAGATGCCTTTGATCTGCTTGATAACAGTGAAACGGATTTCGTCATCGGCCCGTTTGAGGATGCGCCGCCGCGCTTTGGGGTCCAGCATCTGTTCGATATCGATTATGCATGTATCGTCCGTAAAGGGCATGAGCTGGCAAAGGGAAAATTTACCTTGGAGCGTTATCTTTCCGGCCGTCATCTGGTGGCGCCGATGGAGGGGCGGCGTTCCTATTTCATTCAGCACATGCTGGAGAGCGAAGGGCTTGAGCGTGATGTGGTGGTGAATATGACCCAGTTTCACGTCGCCCCGATGATTGTCGCCAAGACCGACCTCATCATGACCTTGCCGAGACGGGCCGGGGAAAGCTATGCCAAGATGGTGGATGTCGTGGTGCTTCCTTCGCCCTTGCCCCACAACACACGGCCGATGGTGTTGATGTGGCACGCCCAGCTCGGGGTGCACCCTTTCTTTGACTGGGTGCGCGAACAGATCGCCATGATCGCGCAAAAGCTTTAGAGGTTAAAGAATACACTCCCGGACGAAAAAACCCCCGCCGTTAGGCAGGGGTTTTCCTTGATCGTGATGTGTAAGACGGTTTAGACCGAATAATACATCTGGTATTCGACCGGGTGCGGGGTGTGTTCGAAGTTGTACACCTCTTCCCATTTAAGATCGATATAGCCTTCGATCATGTCGTTGGTGAAGACGTCGCCCTTGGTCAGGAAATCGCGGTCGGAATCGAGCGCTTCTAGGGCCTGGCGCAGGCTGCCGCAGACGGTCGGCACGTCTTTCAGTTCTTCAGGCGGCAGGTCGTAAAGGTTCTTGTCCATCGGGTCTCCGGGATGGATCTTGTTGGCAATACCGTCAAGGCCAGCCATCAGCATGGCGGCAAAGGTCAGATAGGGATTGCCGGCGGCATCGGGGAACCGCACCTCGACGCGCTTGCCCTTGGGGCTGGTGTCATAGGGGATACGGCAGGACGCCGAACGGTTACGCGCCGAATAAGCAAGCAGCACCGGGGCCTCGAAACCGGGGATCAGGCGCTTGTAGCTGTTGGTGGCGGCGTTCGAAAAGGCGTTGATGGCGCGGGCGTGTTTGATAATGCCACCGATGTAGTGAAGCGCCGTTTCCGAAAGATCGGCATAGCCAGATCCGGCGAATAGCGGCTTGCCGCCGTTCCAGATCGATTGGTGAACATGCATGCCGGAACCGTTATCACCGGCGATTGGCTTGGGCATGAAGGTGGCCGTTTTGCCGTAGGCATGGGCGACCATATGGGTGACGTATTTGTAAATCTGCATCTGGTCGGCAGCTTTGGTCAGGGTGTTGTATTTGAACCCCAGCTCGTGCTGACTCGGCGCCACTTCGTGGTGGTGCTTTTCCATCGGTAGGCCCATCTCGTTCATCACGGTGACCATCTCGGCGCGCAAATCGGCGGCTGAATCCACCGGCGGTACCGGAAAATAGCCGCCCTTGATGGCGGGGCGATGGCCGATATTGCCTTCGGGCAGGATCTTGCCGCTGACGTAGGGGCCTTCTTCAGAATCGATTTCATAGAAGGTGTGGTTCATGGAGACGTCGAAACGCACGTCGTCGAAAACGAAGAACTCGGCTTCAGGACCGAAATAAGCGGTGTCGCCGACGCCCGAGCTTTTGACATAATTCTCGGCCTTTTTAGCCACCGAGCGCGGATCGCGCTCATAGGACTGGCCGGTGGAGGGCTCAAGGACATCGCAGAACAGGATCAGCGAAGGTTGGGCCGAGAAGGGGTCGAGCACGGCGGTTTCCGGATCGGGCATGAGGATCATGTCGGACTCATTGATGGATTTCCAGCCGGCGATCGACGACCCGTCGAACATGATACCGTTTTCGAATGCGCCTTCATCCATGGTGTCTTCGGTCTGGGCAGTATGCTGCCATTTACCCCGGGGATCGGTGAAACGAAGATCGACGTATTTGACGTCGTTCTCCTGAATCATTTCACGAACTTTTTTCACATCGGACATGATTTTTCGTCTTTCGTTTTGGTGTGGAAAAATTGGTTGAAGCTTAAATTCTGCTCGGAACTCGGAATGTGGGGCTAGACGGCTTCCTCTCCCCGTTCGCCGGTGCGAATTCTAATCGCATCTTCGACGCTGGAAACAAAAATCTTGCCGTCGCCGATGCGGCCGGTCTGGGCGGCTTTCTGAATGGCCTCGATGGCTCGCTCGACGAGCTGATCCTCAATGACCACTTCGATTTTCACCTTAGGCAAAAAATCGACCACATATTCGGCCCCGCGGTAAAGCTCTGTATGTCCCTTTTGGCGACCAAACCCCTTGGCCTCGGTCACGGTCATACCCTTGAGACCGAGATCGTGAAGAGCCTCCTTCACTTCATCGAGCTTGAACGGTTTAATAATCGCTTCGATTTTTTTCATTTCCCTGACTTACGCCTTGTTTGGTGTGGATGGATGAATATCCATAAAGTGATCTTACGCGCGAGTTACTGCATGGGCTATGCCAAATGATAAAGGTGACCTCAAGTCAACGGGTTAGGATTAAATACATGGGGCATAGCTGCTGCAATCTTATTGTGAATGATTAAATATTGTGCGCCTTGCCTATAAATTAGGCTGATAATATGCCTAAGATTTAGAACAGGGCTGTGTCCTTTTAAAGACAGGCCCGGATCTGTTTTAAGGCCTCGGCGATCTGGTCTTTCCCGGTGGCGTAGGAAAACCGGATATAGCCCTCGCCGAAACCGCCAAAACTGGTCCCCGCCACGGTGGCGACGCCGGCCTCATTGAGGAGCTTTTCTTCCATTTCCTTGGCGCTTAGGCCGGTGCCGGTGATGTTGGCAAAGGCATAAAAGGCGCCGCCGGGTGCGAGACAGGAAAAACCTGGAATATCATTCAGTCCCAAAACGATAAGGCGCCGGCGCTCGTCAAAGGCGGCGACCATCTTTTCGGTCTCGTCCTGGGGGCCGGTCAGTGCCGCCAGCCCGCCATATTGGGCTGCCGTGTTAATGCAGGAATGGCAGTTGATGGCGAGCCGTTCGGCGTCGTCATACATGCTTTTGGGAAAGATTCCATAGGCGATGCGCCAGCCGGTCATGGCATAGGTCTTGCTCCACCCGTCGAGCAGGATCACCCGGTCGCGGATCTCTTCGAATTCAAGCAGGCTGGTGTGTTCATGGCCGTCGTACAGCATGCGGCTGTAAATCTCATCGGACAGGATTGCCACATGAGGATGTTTTGCCAGTCCCTCGGCGAGGCGGGCGATCTTTTCCCTCGGCACGACGCCGCCGGTCGGATTGGCCGGGCTGTTGAGGATGATCAGGCGGGTTTTCGGGGTAATCAGGGATAAAAGCTCATCCGGGTCGAAGGCAAAGCCGTTTTCCTCGCGCAGGTGCAGGGGCACTGCTGTCGCGCCACTGAAGGAAATCGCCGATTCGTAGGACAGAAACCCTGGGTCCGGGGTGATGATTTCGGCACCCTTTTCGCCAAACATCAGACAGGCATAAAAAATCACCGACTTGCCGCCCGGCGCGATCAATACCGTACTGGGGTCTATTTCGACGCCGCGATATTTATGGATATCGTCGGCCACCGCCTGACGCAATTCTGGGATGCCGCCGGCCGGGGTATAGCCGTGATGGCCGTCGCGCAAGGCCTTGCAGGCGGCTTCGACAATATGGGGCGGGGTCGGGAAATCGGGCTGGCCGATCCCCATGTGGACGATATTCCGTCCCTGGGCTTCAAGCGCCTTGGCGCGCGCCAGCACCTCAAAGGCGCTGTCGGTGCCGAGACGGGACATGCGGGTGGCGAGAGTGACCATGGGGGCTCCGGGTTTGGTTAGGTTGCTTTGGGCAACCGGGCATCTTAAAGGCGGCGAAATATGCAACATGCGTCAGGTTGTCGCAAGCCCTCCCGCAAGACCTGCTCGCAAGTCTTGGGCTATCTCCGGGCCGT
>JABJES010000154.1 GCA_018663165.1 Rhodospirillaceae bacterium | reverse complement strand
TGAATTTATCACAAGAAGAGAGAGTGGTATTAGCGGCGACTGGCGACGACCGTGATCTCTCATGGTATAGAAATTTCCAATCAGGGGTTCATTTTAAACCGTGAAAATCCGGGTCGCAGGATATGAATACGGAAAACAATTATTGCCCTGATGAAGAAGACCCTTGGTTTTATATAGATGGGGATAAACAACAGGCTGGGCCGGTCACAAAAGAATATCTGATTGAGATGATTAAGAGCGGCATCATTAGGGATGATCCACTGGTACGCTCGGGCTATTATATTCACTGGCAACAGGCATCAAAAACGCCGGAATTGTTCCCTCCGCACAAACAGCAACATTCTGTCGCCAATTCATTAAAAAACAGCACCTTTTCAGAAAAATCAACGCCGCCGAAAAAAATACAGAATAAAAAAACACAGAATAAAAAAGCGCAAAATAAAAAAGTGCAAAATAAAAAAGCGCAGAATAAACTGATCGGCACCCTCGGCGGCGAAAAGCCTATGCCGCTGATGGGTAGTTTCACAGACCCATTCTTTCTTGCCGCCGCCCTTGGTGTCTTTCTCTTCACCCTCTGGCTTCCTTAGGCATCAAGGCCGGATGGAGTTCAGGGCCAGTTCGAAGCGATGTCCGCCATTCTCTCTTTTCGTCATCGGTCTAGAGGGCTAAGCTGACCATCTTACCAGCCTTGGTGCATTTTGAGTAATAAGGGGGGGGGGTGACCTGTCGATGGAATCTATTGAGAATTGCGGCAATTGCCGGTTCTGGCGGCCAGCCTGGAAGCTCAAGCACAGAACGCTGGGCGAAAGTGCACTAAAACAGCGCTTTGAGGATAAGGCCGGAGAAGACGGAGCAATCCGAGCTTCTGAGCGCGGCCAGTGCCGCCGCCATGCACCGCGCGCCAGTGCGCTGACCACCATCTGGATGGAAACCAAGGCAGCCGACTGGTGCGGCGAATACGAAGTGGAAAAACAGACCAAGGCAGCGACAAAGAAATAGGGCGGGCGAAAATAGCCTGGAAATTCAGGAAACAATGTCCTGAAGGGGTAAAAATTACCCAGCCTTTTTACCGTTTCTCAGGGTCTTGCTCACCGTCTTTCTCATCAATCTCTTGAACGTTCAACAGGGGCGGAAGACTCATATCCGTTGAGCCCGAAGCGATCATCGCGACCAGGGATGCATTCGATCCGTTGGTCACAAATGCCCCTCCCTGTTGATCATCATTATCTTTCATATTGGACGCCAGCATCATCCGTTTTTGAATTTCCCGGCTGATTATGTCCTCTAGAACCTGGCGTTGATCTGGCGACATGTTCGCAAGGTCGGTTTCGCTAAGCCCCATTGCCGTAAGGATTTTTTGCCTTAGTTCTTCGATCTTCCGTTTTTCAAGGTCTTCAATATATTTGAAAAATCCTTTTTTACGGATTTCCTCAACGGCGGATGATCGGGAACTTTTTTCTGAACTTTCCTCTTCAGTCTCAGGCGCGCTTCTAGACCGCGCCGCCATCTCCGCCTGAGTCTTTCCATTGGCCTTATCAACCTGTGTATCTGGTTGGTAGAGCCCCCCCGCTGCAGCAAAATCCATGCTCATTACGCCCCCATTTAACAAAGAATTACACAGTTTTCCATGCAATCAATATGCCATGGTCAAAGGGAGCGAAAAGGGCAGGCCAAATGCATCAAGGGGCTCGCCCGGTTAAGGACAAACCCCTCGATTGTATTGGCTCCGGCGGCAGGACTCGAACCTGCGACAAGGCGATTAACAGTCGCCTGCTCTACCAACTGAGCTACGCCGGATCAGGATACCGTGGCAAGGGGCAAACCCTGCACGGCTCGGATTATGTCCCGATGGAAGGCCATATAGCAAACCGGCTCACCGATGACCAGTTTTTTCCCTTACCTGAATGAGAGTTTCCAGGGAGGAGGGGCCAGGGACAGGCAAGTGGTGGAGGCACGGGCCGGAATCGAACCGGCGTACACGGATTTGCAATCCGCTGCATAGCCACTCTGCCACCGCGCCATCCGCTCCCTGCCCAAAGCTCAAAACCGATTTCCAGGATGGGTGCGGGAGGCAGGTATACGTTGGAACGCCAAGGGTTTCAACGCTGTGTTTTTATATAGGCCCCGGCTCTCACCAAAGGTATGAATTAATAAGGGCTAAGATAAAGAGGTGGCGCTATCTTTCCTCGGCTGGCCATTGTAAATTAGGGGCATTAAAACTATAAGAATTCATAGATTTTCTCAGAATCCAGTGGATGCCATGCCGGAATATGAAGCCCGTCGCCATAATATGGTTGAAAGCCAAATTCGCACCAATAAGGTGACGGACCCAGGCTTGATCGCGGTTTTTTCCGAGCTGCCTCGTGAGTTATTTTTACCTGAGGCCCAGCGTTCAATTGCCTATATTGATGAGGATATCGAGATCGCGCCGGGGCGATTTCTGATGGAGCCGATGGTTCTCGCTCGTCTGATCCAATCAGCCGATATCTCGAAGAACGATATGGTTCTCGATATCGGCTGCGCCTTTGGTTATGCGACGGCAATTCTGGCTCGTCTCGCCAATACCGTGGTTGGGCTTGAGTCTGACAAACGCATGATCGACAAGGCGAACTCGATCCTCGGCGAACTGGTGGTTGATAACGTCGCCTTAATGAATGGTCCTCTCGATAAGGGTTTTTCAAAACAAGCGCCTTATGACGTTATCCTGATTGGCGGCGCGGTTGAGAGTATTCCTGCGGCGATTACAAAACAGCTTGCCGAAGGGGGAAGACTGGTCACCGTCATCTCTGACGGAACCGGGACAGGCGGATCGGGTACCTTGGTCCTTCGTCAGGGGAAAGATTTTTCCAGCCGCGCTTTGTTCGATGCTTCAACACCCATTCTCCCAGGATTTCAGCGTGCCGAAGAATTCATATTTTAACTCCCTTTTACGGCCGAAATCATTCCGGACAGGCTGCTTCTTTGCCTTAGTCACCCTTGTTTCCGGTGTGATTTTTGTCTCTGGTCCTTTCCTCTCTGCGGTTCATGCAGAGACCCTTGAGGAGGCTCTGGCTGAGGCCTATATGAGCAACCCTGGTCTTCTCGCTGCCCGTGCCGAATTGCGTTCGGTTGATGAAAAAATGCCCCAGGCGCTTTCCAACTATCGACCGACTATCTCGGGCGCTGGCTCTGTCGGTAAGGCCAACCAGTCGCGCAGTTCAGCTTTCTTCAGTGCTAATCAGAATCTAACTCCGCTTGATGGCAGCATCAGCCTCACGCAGCCCCTGTATCGCGGATTTCGCACTGTGGCTGAAACCAGCGAGGCGGAAAATCTGGTTTTTGCCGCCCGCGCCGATCTCGCCGATTCCGAACAGGCCGTTCTGCTTGATGCGATTACCGCCTATATGAACGTCTTGCGTGATCAATCTGTGCTTGATCTCAACCTCAAGAACGAGGCCGTGCTGACACGTGAACTCGAAGCGACCAGGGATCAGTTCGATGTCGGTGAATTAACCCGTACCGACGTTTCCCAGGCAGAAGCCCGGCTGGCCCGAGGGAAGGCCGACCGGATCGGTTCGGCGGGGGACCTTGAATCATCCAAAGCCGTCTATCTCAGAATGATTGGTCAACTTCCTGGAACCTTGGTCGAACCCGCTTTGGTATTGGATATTCCTAAAGACCTTGAACAGGCTTTGGCCCTTGCCGACGCGAATAATCCGCAAATTCTCTCTGCCCGCTATATCTATCAAGCTGCTAAGGACAGCATTCAGGAGGCCTTTGGTGAATTGCTGCCTGAGGTTAATCTGGTCGGTGAGGTGAGCCGTTCGCGTAACAGCTCATCACCAGGCAGTAGTTTTGATAATATGCAGGTAACAGCTCAGTTAAACATGCCGCTCTATCAGGCTGGTAGCGTCTCTTCCAGGGTAAGGGAGGCAAGACAAATCGCCGTCCAAAATCGCCTTGAGGTTGAAGATGCCCGGCGCGCGGTGAGGGAAGAAACGGTTACCGCCTGGGAGGCCCTGGCGACCGTCCGCGCCCAAATTGAATCCTACGAGCTTGAGATCAAAGCCAATAAAATCGCCCTTGAAGGCGTGCGTGAGGAGGAGACCGTCGGCGCCCGCACTGTGCTTGATATTCTCAACGCCGAGCAGGAATATCTCGACTCACAGGTCTCTCTCGTCAGTGCAATGACAGATGAGAGGATTGCTGCCTACGAATTGCTTGGCGCAACAGGTCGATTGCTGGCAGGATATCTTGATCTGCCGGTGAGAATTTATGACGAAGAAAAACATTATAATGCCGTGCGATACAAGATTTGGGGTACTGATACGAATAATGATTGACCTTGACACTAAATAAAGCGAGGATTTAGATGTTGGTTAATGGGGGAATCATGACCTTGTACCGTAATTATTTGAGCTATTTCTGGAACTTTTGTCTATGAGCGACGCCGAGGCCCAAGACGAACCCTCGATGGAGGAAATTCTTGCGTCAATTCGCAAGATTATCGCCGAGGAAGATGAACCTCCCGAGGCGGAAGGCGAAAGTGAGCCTGAAGCGGCTGCTGAGCCGGAACCAGAGCCTGAAGAAGCAGCACCTGAGCCTGAAGCTGCCGCCGAAGAAATGGAGCCCGCTGAAGAAATGGAAGCTGCCGCTGAAGAAGACGTTCTTGAACTGGTT
>JABJES010000193.1 GCA_018663165.1 Rhodospirillaceae bacterium | reverse complement strand
TGCTGTTGTAGCAGCGGGATGAATACTTCGTTGAGCGCCGCGCCGAGAACGCTTGGCTCATCAGGGGGGCGACCGGTAAAGGTCGAGAGATAAATCGGGTCTTTGCGCATGGTAATGGCGCTGACCGTAAAGACCGGGAATTTCTCTACAGAATTGTAATAGCCGGTGTGGTCGCCATAAGGCCCTTCATCCTGCTTTTCATCCAGGGACACATGGCCTTCCAGCACGATCTCGGCCGAGGCCGGGACTTTCAGCGGTACCGTCTTGCAATTCACCAGCTCCACCGCCTTGCCGCGTAAGAGTCCGGCGAACTGGTATTCCGACACTGTATCGGGGACCGGGGTGACGGCGGCCAGAATGGTGCCGGGGTCGCAGCCGATGACCACGGCGACGGGCAGGGGCTCGCGCTTTTCCTTGCCCCAGCGTTGGTGATGCTGGGCCCCGCCCCGGTGTTTAAGCCAGCGCATAAGCGTCGTGTTTTTCCCTGTCACCTGCATCCGATAGATGCCGAGATTGAAATTATCCTCGCGCTTGTCGTCGGGGTTCGGCCCCTGGGTCACCACCAGCGGCCAGGTGATCAGCGGTGCGGGTTCGCCCGGCCAGCAGGTCTGGATAGGCAGGGTGGAAAGGTCGATGTCGCTTCCCGTTTTGACCACTTCGTGAACGGCGGCCTTACTGGTGGTTTTGGGCTTCATGGTCATTACTTTTTTGAGCAGCGGCAGCATATTGACCGCTTCGCGCCAGCCGCCCGGCGGTTCGGGCTGACGCAGGAAGGCGAGGGGCTCACCGATTTCACGTAAATCTTGCGGTTCGCGTTCCATGCCCCAGGCGACGCGCTCCACGGTGCCGAAAAGATTAACCAGGACCGGCATGTCGGCTTTGCGCCCGTCCGCCCCGATTACGTTCTCGAACAGCACCGCCGGGCCGTCTTCAGCCAGCAGCCGGGTTTGGATTTCGGTCATCTCCAATTCGCTCGAAACCGGGGTTGAAACCCGGATCAGGCGACCCTCTTTTTCAAGTCTTTCAATAAAGTTGCGGAGGCTTGAATAAGGCATGAGAGATGAAAATCCTGCGTTTATGAGGAATTTGTCTTGGCCTGGAGGCCATAGGAAAATAGTTTAGGGGGGCTTTCGTGTGCGGATCAATCAGGGTTTTACGCAATGACCAAATACTTTGTCGTCGGTGGTGAATACACCGACACCGATTTTAAGACCATCTCGGGCAGTGGGGCGGAAGAACGCTATGGCCCGTTTGACGATTTTGCCGAGGCCCATGAGGAATGGCAGAATCGCGCCTGGCTGACGGTGGATAACTGTTACGCCCGCTATCACATCGTTGATGAGAGCGGTGAGGCGGCCCTGCGTAAGGAAATCGACGCTTAAGGTAAAATCCGCCAGATAATGGCTTCCCGTGTCAAGCGGTCTTCGAGCTCGAGGCTCGTCGGCACCGTGTATCGGGTCACCTCAACCAACCCTTCTTTTGGCAGATAGTCGCGACCGGGATCACCGATCATGACCACAGCACCGCCACCAGCCAGGGTTCTCAGCCAGGTCGTGACCCTTTCCGCCAGCGGTTTTTCGTAACAGATGTCCCCTGAGAGAACCACATCCCAGCCTCGGTTCTCTTTGCCCACCAGGTCGCTTTCTTCGAAGGCAACCGTCACTTTGTTGAGTTCGGCATTGAGTCTGGTGGCGGCCAGGGCGAAGGGGTCGATATCGGCGCAGGTGACGCTTTTCGCCCCTGATTTTGCCGCCGCAATGGCGATCAGGCCACAGCCTCCGGCAAAATCGAGCACAGTGCGTCCGCGGACGATTTCAGGATGGTCGAGAATGTAACGCGCCAAGGCCTGTCCGCCCGGCCAGGCGAAGGCCCAGAAGGGGGGTGGAACCTCCTCGCGCGCTAAAATGGCTTCGGTGGCTTCCCAGATCGGCGTGATCTCGCTGGCAAGGTAAAGCCTTATCTCGGGAATCTGGGGCGGCGAAGAGACCGCTGTCCAGGCTTCGATAAAATCTTTTTCCCGATTTGGCGTTGCCGCGTTCACTCCAGACCCGCCCTTGGGCGATCAGTTCTTTCTCGGAAAGGACTGTCCCTGGCTCATGGCGCCGAGCGGCAGGGAGAAATTCGCCTGTCGCCAGACCCAGCCCTTATCGGTGTGTTCGAAAACGCCGGTCAGGCGACCGGGAAAGACGAGGCTCTGCCCCTTTATGGTGGCGTGAACAACAGAATCGGCGGCAATCCAGGCAATATTGCCGTTAATGTCTATTTCCCTGCCGGTAATGGTCATGGCGACCTTCTCGGTCTGCTCCAGATCGTGGTTGATCTGATCGCGGATGGCATCCTTGCCTTTGCTAATACCATCGGCGGTGGAGCCGAGGAAAATCACCTCGTTGTCATCGGGCAACTGGGCGATAATGGTGTCCGTCTCTCCGCGGCCATAGGCACCGGCATAGGCCTCAAGAAGGCTGAGGATTTCCAACTTGTCCCCCTCGGCGCTGCGTTCCAGCGGATGGTGCTGTAGATAGGCAATTCCGACGAGCACGAGAATGACGGCAAGGGCGGCGGTAAGGAGACCGTTTCCGCAGATTTTCTTCATTTGTCTGAATCTCCGTTTTTACTGGGCCAGGCGGCCGATAAGAAAGGTGGCGAGAACAATCCAGCCAACCAGAATATTTGATTTGAAAAGGGCAAGGCAATTACCCGCATCGTCGATCTTCAGTTGCGCGATCTGATAGCAGAAATGCCCCGCCGTCAAGGCGAGACCAGCATAGAAGGGCCAGTTTATCCCGTTTTCGACCAGTCCGGCCAGTCTGCCGGCAAGGGCCAGAAAGAAAATAGCGGCACCGAAAAACCCGGCCAGCCAAATATGAGTTGCCGGGCCGAATTTCAGCGCCGTTGATTTAATGCCAGCAAGGGCATCGTCCTCCCTGTCCTGATGAGCGTAAATGGTGTCATAGCCGAGCGTCCAGGCAATGCCGGCGGCATAAAGGGCCAGGGCTGCAGCGGAAAGCCCGCCGGTCAGCGCCGCCCATCCCATCAGCGCCCCCCAGTTGAAGGTCAGGCCGAGAAAGGCCTGGGGCCAATAGGTCAGGCGCTTCATAAACGGATAGGCGATGACCAGCGGCAAGGCGGCAATGCCGAGAAGAACGGTAAAGGGATTGAAGGCTAGCAATACGCCAAGCCCAAGCAACAATTGCAGGGCGAGGAAGATCAGAGCTTGTCTGAGCGAGACCTCACCGGCGGGGATTGGCCGCACCGCTGTACGCTCGACCCGTGCATCGAGATCGCGGTCGATGATGTCGTTCAAGGTGCACCCGGCCCCGCGCATAACTACGGCCCCAAGGGCAAAAAGCCCCATAAGCAGGATCTCTCTTTGGGGCTCCGGCGATATTGTCCCGGCGAGGATAACGCCCCACCAGCAGGGGAACAGCAGCAGCCAGATGCCAATTGGTCGGTCGATCCGCGCCAGCCGCAGATAGGGGTGCAGGCGCGGCGATGTCCTGGCCTCAATCCAGTTGCCGTTTTCGATATCTCTGCCCATTGATAAACGCTGCCCTTTTTCTTCGTTTGATGGGGTAATCTCTTGACCGTGTTTCATCTTGAGAGCAAGAGGCGAAAGGGGCAAGCATGACGAAGAGAGATTTTTTTTCCTCTGGGCGGCACCCGCGACTGTTCGTTGAGGCGGCGCTGGCAAAAGCCGGGCGGATTGAGGCAAATGACGCCCAGGCTCATTACCTGCGCCATGTTCTGCGTTTGTCATCGGGGGCCGGGGTCATTCTATTTAACGGCAAGGATGGGGAATTTTTGGCCAATCTCGAATTTGCCGGGAAAAAGGGCGCAATATTGGCAATCGGCGACCGCTTGCGCGATCAGGCGGCGGGGCCGGATCTGTGGCTTGTTTTTGCCCCCCTCAAACGCGCCCGACTTGAATTGTTGGTGGAAAAGGCGACCGAGCTTGGGGTGTCCGCACTTTGCCCGGTTTTAACCCAACACACCGATAATGCGCGGCTGCGTCTGGATCGATTCCGCGCCATCATTATTGAGGCGGCTGAGCAATGCGAACGGCTCACCCTGCCGGATTTATGTGAACCTAAAAAGCTCGATGCGCTGCTCGCCGATTGGCCGGCTTCCCGGCGACTTATTCTTTGTGATGAAAGTGCCGCAGCCGGTTGCGGCGTTGCGCCGGCCTTCCTTGATGCGGTGGCCGGTCTTCCCCGGGGCGGGTCCTGGGCGCTGCTTGTCGGGCCGGAAGGCGGGTTTGCGCGCCCGGAACTTGACGCTTTGCGTAAACTGCCGTTTGTTACCGCCGTCGGGCTTGGTCCACGGGTCCTGCGTGCCGAAACTGCGGCGATTGCCGCCCTTGTCTGCTGGCAGGCCGCTCTCGGCGACTGGCGAGAATAGATGTGAGCGTCACGAAAGGCGATATTATTTCATGGCTTCTGAGACTTCCTTGAGCGATGCGGCACCGATTTCCGGGCGCGACCAGCTGGTTGAAAGCCTGGCCTCGGGGTGTAAGCCGAAATCGGCCTGGCGCATTGGTACCGAACATGAAAAATTTGTTTTTCGCCTGACCGATTTAAGGCCGCTTCCTTACGGCGGCGATGACGGAATCGGCGCCCTTCTCGAAGGCTTGCAGCGTTTCGGCTGGGCCCCGGTGATTGAAGATGGCAAGACCATCGCTCTGATCCGTAATGATGCCTCGGTTACTCTTGAACCGGGTGGACAGTTGGAGCTTTCCGGGGCACCGGTCGCGACCGTTCACGATACCTGCCAGGAAGTTCACGAACATCTGCGCGAGGTTAAGGAAGTTGCCGAAAAGCTCGGAATCGGTTTGATGGGTATGGGGTTCCAGCCAAAATGGGCGCGCGATGAAATCCCCTGGATGCCCAAGGGGCGCTACGCCATCATGGGCAAGTATATGCCAAAAAAGGGAAATCTTGGCCTCGACATGATGCTGCGTACGGCGACCGTACAGGTCAATCTCGATTTCGAATCGGAAGCCTGCATGCGCCATAAATTCCGCCTTTCCCTCGCCCTGCAACCCGTGGCGACGGCGCTTTTCGCCAATTCTCCTTTCATTGAGGGCCGCCCCAGCGGCTATCTCAGCTACCGCAGCCATATCTGGACCGACACCGATCCCGACCGCTGCGG